>NZ_CAIUXT010000149.1 GCF_903903185.1 uncultured Rhodoblastus sp. | reverse complement strand
GGTTTTGTCCTGAGGTTGCACGAGCGTGTCGCTGCCCGCATGGCTTATATTGTTATCGTTGGTCAAAGTGCAAAGGCGGCGGCCGGATCCGGTCCTCCGGTTACCCATGGAATCGCCTTGTCGGCGTCGATCGTCGGCGATGGCGGCGGCCACCTGCCCTAAAGCCAGAAGCCGGTCGTCGATGCCGCGCTCGGCGAGATACAGCCCCCGCAGGAAGACGCAGGATCGCCCGTCGATGGTGGCCGCGACGACGTCTTTGCCGGCAAGCTCATGGGCCAAGGCATTTCCGACGATGCCGACTTCGACTTCGAGAAGCATCGTCGCGAGCTTGACGAGGTCACCCGCCGGCAGACCGCAATGCCCCTCGCCGGCAGCTTCCTGCACCAGCGAAGGAAATGCCCGCGCGCATGCGTGGGGGCGATTCCCGGATCATGCCAGGTTTCATCGCGATGGCGTCGGCGGTGCGAAAGGCGATGCCGCGAATGTCGCGCACGAGCCGGCAGGGTTTCGTGGTCATCACCTGGATCGCGTCACGAGACGGCGCGGAAGCTCCCAACTCCGGTTAGCGGCCGCTCAAATTGACCGCCGGTCGCCAGCTTCGCGCCATCAACGGACCTTGCCATTCCAACCGAAACCACGCCCACATCGCCACAGAGCAGCCGTTCGCCAAATGCTTGAATCGCAGATCCCGAAGGCGGTTGGCGCAAGTGATAGCGGATTCGCCACGGCAGGAAAAAATCGGAAAGGCCCCCGATGTGGTCCTGATCGGGACCGGCAGGGAGGTTTCGCTCCGCATTGAAGCCTTCGAGCAACTCGAAAGCGAAGGCGCTTGCGCGCGAATCGTGAGCATGGCTTCTGGGGAATTCTTCGCGCAACACGACAAATCCTACCGCGACAAGGTGTTGCCGCCGTCCGTGTCCGCGCGGATTTCGGTCGAGGCGGGCTTGACGATCGGCTGGAATTGCCAAGTCGAGGCATCAGGCGAAAAGATCGGCATGCGCGGTTTTGACGCCTCGGCGCCGATCGCGGATCTGCTAAAAGAATTCCGGTTCACCCGTGAGACGGCGGTCGCCGCAGCGCGCCGGCGCCTGGACTTTCCGGAGAAATCGCCTTGAACGCCTTGAAACAGCTCGAAACCTGCGGCCAGTCTCCCTGGCTTGACTATCTCAAGCGCAGCTTGATCCATAATGGCGAACTCGAGCGACTTATCGAGCGTGACGGAGTGAAGGGCGTCACCTCGAACCCTTCGATTTTCGAACAAGCCATCGGACATTCGGACGAATATGCCGATGCGATCCAGCAATTTCTTGGCGAAGGCGCCCCTGCGGCCGCGGAAATCTATGAACACCTGGCCATTGCCGATATTCGCGCCGCCGCCGATGTCCTGCGTCCCGTCCATGTGCGGACGCGCGGGCGCGACGGCTATGTCAGCCTCGAATGCTCGCCTTACCTCGCCAATGACACCGAGGCCACCGTGGCGGAAGCGTTGCGGCTTTGGGAGGCCGTCGCGCGCTCCAACCTGATGGTGAAGGTTCCGGCGACGCCGGCCGGCCTGCCCGCCGTTCGCCGGCTGATTGCAGGCGGGCTGAACATCAATGTCACTCTGCTGTTTTCCGTGGAGGCCTACGAGCAGGCGGTCGAAGCCTATATCGCCGGGCTCGAGGCGCTGCTGGATGCGGGGGGCGACGTTTCGAGCATCGCCAGCGTCGCCAGTTTCTTCGTCAGTCGCATCGACACGGCAGTCGACAAACGGCTTGATGGACTCGCCGATGGCCAGGCGGCGGACCGCCTGCGCGGCAAGGCGGCGATCGCCAACGCCAAGATGGCCTATGACCGTTACAAGGCGTTGTTTTCGGGGTCGCGGTGGCAAAAGCTGGCCAGCGCGGGCGCGCAAACGCAGCGGCTGCTTTGGGCCTCCACCGGCGCCAAAAACCCGGCCTACAAGGACACAATATATGTCGAAAGCCTGATCGGCGCCGACACGGTAAACACCATGCCGCCCGCGACGATGGACGCCTTCCGCGACCATGGAAAGATCGAACCCGGCGCCATCGAGCAAGATCTCGCAGATGCGAAAACAACCTTGTCCGAATTGACGGAACGCGGCGTTTCCCTGGATGAAATCACGCGCCAACTGGTGGAGGACGGCGTGCGGCAATTTTCCGAGGCGTTCGACAAGCTGTTCGCCTCGCTCGAGAAGAGACGCCGGATTCTGCTCGATGGCCAGCGCCCGGGCCTCAGGATCCAGACCAATCGATAGCAGACGCTCTCCAGTGAAACGTTTGGTCAGGAGCAACGTGCGGTTGATCCTCGCTTTTCTGCGGTTGGCGCCCCCGTTGATCGACGATGCCGACGATGGCTTGCGCTGGGCGCGTAACCCTTTGCTTGCCGCTCTCCAAGATGGTAGCTAACAGATCTGGCCCCGTTCAGTCTCTGGCGCCGCAATAGGCGAACTCGGAGTGCCCAGCGAATCGTGCCTGTGAGGGCGGCAACCCGCACTGGCGGCCCTGGCGAACCGGGGGCGCGGCCCGCCTGCCGCGAGAGGAGGCAGCCTCCATGCCTGCAAGTAGATCGGTGCTGCGCGGGCTCGTCTGGCTGCTCTTCGTGCTGCTTGCGCTGCGTTTCGCGGCGCTGTGGGCGGACGCCTTTGCGGGGACGTCGCTGCCGTTCCCTGGCAGCATCGGCTTCACACTGCTGTTCACGGCGTTCTCCGTGCTGCACGCGGCGAGCTTGCTCGGCTGGCGCCGATCGCTGGCTTTCCTCCTCGTTTGTGCGGTCGTTTCGTGGTGCTTCGAGGAGGTCGGCGTCAGCACCGGCCTGGTCTACGGCGCATATCATTACGGCGAACAGCTCGGCCCAAAGCTCGGTAAGGTCCCGCTCATCATCCCGCTCGCGTGGTTCATGATGGTCTACGCGAGCTGGACCGTGGCGCGGCTGCTGCTGGATGGCGCGGGCTCGTCGACATCGGGCGTGGGGACGGCGGCGCGAATTGTCACCGCCGCGATGGTTATGACGGCGTGGGACTCCGTAATGGACCCCGGCATGGCGCGTTCGGGGGCATGGACGTGGGAGCAGGGCGGCGCCTATTTCGGAGTGCCTTTGCAGAACTTCGTCGGCTGGCTCGCGACCACAGTCACCGTTTATGCCTTGGCCGAACTGCTATTCCGGCGCTTGGGCGGCCGTCTGCCCTTAGTGATAGCTGGCGTCTACGCCGGATTGCCGGCCATCCTCTACGCACTTGTTGCGGCTGATCGCTTGCTGCTTCCGGGCTTGCCGGAACTGCGCGTCGTCGCCGCGTTTGGCATGGGCTTCGTCGCGTTGCTGGCGATCCTTCGACTGGCGCTCGGGCCGCCTGCTGCTTTGCCGCCACGCCATTCTTCCTTTGAGCAGGAGTAGCATCTCATGGGTTTCGCGCTCGACTTCCGAACGCGCCAGCGTAAGCATCCCAGCCGAGCGGCCACCACACCGGCGAGGTGGTGAATACCAGAAGGGGGCGTTGTGACATTGCCGAGTAGAGCGCCCAAAAAAATCCAGGCGCTTCATTTATCCCGCTGCCGCAACGGCTTCGGGCGCCGACGGCTGTGGCGCATCCTTGTCGTTCCCGACGCGGCACATGAAAGGTCGGCAACCCGCCTGAAGCCGTCGGTCGACTTGACCGGCGCCGTCCGTCTCGTAAGGAGCCGTTCGATGGCGACCGCGAAAGCCGGCTCGGCGCCATAACCGGAAATCCGGTTTCGGATCGGTCAGCCTATGCCCTGGGACGAAAGCCGACCTTCCCGGGATCGGAAACGCTGCCGCACCCCACGCTGCCGCCAGTGTGATCAGTTCGAGAACTCAGCAAAGCGTTGCCTGCCAAGACGCTAGGCAACCACACCCACAGAATGTTGTCTCAGCCTCGCACGCCAAAAATGATGTGCACGATGCGCTGCACTTCATCGAACCGTTTTGCATCCAGGTCGTACGTCACCTCGACGTATTTGTTCTCCTTCCTGGCGATCTCGAAGGCGAGGCGTGTGGGAGTGACCTCGATCAGCCGCAGCCCGAAATGGCCAGCGTAGGTATCGTGATCATGGGTTTCGATATAGCAGACACCGCCGTCATCGTCCTCAAACTGACGCTGAAGAAGAAGATAGGGGTGATCGGGCTCCGACAGATCAAAGTCATCTCCGTTGCGGGCCTCGCTATCGAAAGAGACCTGGAAGAACTCGCCGCCGGACTCTTCTATAGATACGTGGTTGGCGTGGAGTCTCAATGGGAGGCCTCGTTTCCGTGCGCGTTAATCGAGCCTGATTCGACTCCAATTCCCGCCAGCCTTGTCCTCACACTAACAGCCGCGCCGCGCCATCGCGCCAAAGGGCCGCGCGGGCGAAATACGACGGGCTGAGGCTTTTCAAAAATCGGCGCCGTTGCCGTAGAGTTGAAAAACCACTATCTTACCTTCATCTTACCCTGAGGAATTGAAAATGTCAGCCCGCGAGCGTTTGACGACGGTGGTTTCGACGAAGGGCCAGGTT
>NZ_CAIUXT010000148.1 GCF_903903185.1 uncultured Rhodoblastus sp. | reverse complement strand
CGGTCCGTCCCAGTGCTCCACATCGGTACGCTCGCCTCATGGCTTCAACCACTTGCACTTCTCCCTTGGCATTGGAGCGACTGGTTCCCGCAGTTCCGTTTGAAAGCCTGTGTCAGATTCACGCCCCCTTTACGCCGGTCGCCGCCTGCCCAGTAATCAGGGCTCCCGGCAGGCTTCTCCCAGAAGTTCCACTCGCCTCTGGTTTCGACGACAACTTGATCCTAACGACGCGTCAGCGGAAGGTTTGCTCGCGCTCGTCTCTCTGACACCTACCAGCACGGGTATTCCCCGCACTTTAGACCCAACGCTCACCACCACGTCTCTTAACCGCAGCGGCTTGGCGTGGTTTGACACCTACTCCTGAAAGTCGATGCCGATGGGCCAACCATCATCTTTCAATCAGCTTCCATATGATTCTAGCCATTAATCCTTTCGTCATATGTTTCTGCGGCACACAATGGAACAAGATCGAGCATCGCCTGTTCTGCCACATCACGCAAAACTGGCGCGGTCAGCCATTGACGAGCCGCCTCGCGATCGTCGAACTGATCGCCGCCACGACCACCAAGACCGGTTTGACGGTGCGCTGTGAACTCGATGAAAACAGCTATGCCAAGGCGTGAAGGTGAGCGACGACGAAATGCGCGCCCTTAACATCACGCACGATCCGTTCCATCCCGAATGGAATTACAACATCGCACCACGACAGAAGAAGTCGCCGTAAATGGAGCGGTTATTTCGTCGCATCGCCTAAGCCTGATGGCGGCCAAAAGTTATTGAAGCGCGAGGGCGTCGTCGCGAGACGGGGTCTGAAGGAAGCGAGTAGCAACCCGGGACCCAACCGACAAGAAGCGGATGTGAGGCCTACCCGGCGGACGAGCGGGCGTACGGCCGCAGCGAACGCGTTGTCCTTCAACTCTACACTGCTTTATAAGGAAAAAACAACGATCGCGACATGATCGCGATGCGCAAGCGCCAGGACACGCGCGGTTTGACAAACCGCGGTAGCGATGAAAAGTAGAGGGGGACGACGGATAGCGCCGGTCAGAATGGGAATCGCTCCCTAGCTTCTCGGATCGACTCCGGCCTTTCGCTCAATTTCCTCGGGTCCGCGCCGGCGGTTCGCATGCAGAATATCTTCTCAGCCGATTCCGACGCCTACGCAATCGCGCCCCGGCTGATCGTCGCGCTGCTACTGGGCATGGCGATCGGCGTCGAGCGCCAGTTGCGACAGAGACATACTGGTCTCAACACGCATGCACTCGTCGCATTGGGAGCCGCGGCTTTCACTTCGCTCACCACACTGCTCGATCAGAGCACGGACGTGCGTCTGGGCGGTCAGGTCGTGACCGGAATCGGCTTCCTTGGCGCCGGGCTCATCATGCGGGACGGACTGAATGTCCGCGGTCTGTCTGGGGCGGCCACGATCTGGGCGACAGGCGCCGTCGGCGTGCTGGTCGGTTACGGCTATACGATCGCGGCGACTGAGACGACTTTCTTCGTGGTTATCGTAAATCTCGTGTCGCCGAGACTGAGTAAAATCCTCAATCAATATGTCCCAGAATATGAGATTGACGAGCGCTACTACATCATCGAACTCAAATGCTCCGCCAGCGAGGAGGCGCTCGTGCGAACTATGCTCCTCCAGGCGATCACATCGCGAAAGCTCCGACTTCACAGCCTCGAGAGCCATGCCTTGAAAGACCCCGGGAATGTCGAAGTCGAGGCCGTCGTTTTCAGCGTCAGAGACGATGACGCGGTCGTCGAGAGTTTAGTCGGTGAGCTCAGCCTTTCGCCGAGCATCTTTTCCGCAAGTTGGAGGCTCCCCATTTCACCAGAATGACGAGCGCGGTGCTGTCTGCAAAGCAGAGCCAAAAAGGGGAAAGTGGCTTATCCCTTTGACTCAGGTCCGCCTATAGGTAGCGGCCAGCGGCCTTGACGCCCTGCTGAAATGTTCCTATTTTGTTCCTATGTCGAGCCGCTGGAAAAACGACCGCCCTATGTCTCGAACCGCTTTTGCTAAGCGGTTTCCCGACAACGCGGCCTGCGCCCGCCACCTCTTCGAAAAGCGCTGGCCCACTGGCTTCGTCTGTCCAAAGTGCCAAAGCGCCAAAGCTTGGGCGCTCGACTCCAAGCCGTTCACTTATGAGTGCGCTTTTTGCGGCCGCCAGACATCCGTCACTGCCGGCACGATCTT
>NZ_CAIUXT010000147.1 GCF_903903185.1 uncultured Rhodoblastus sp. | reverse complement strand
GCCTCCGAGGGGTAGCCGTCGCGATCGGCGACCGATCGGCCGGTGCGTCCGGGCAGGGCGCCGATGACGCCGTTGAGCGCGCCGAGCAGCCGTTCGACCACGCCGCCCTGATGCACATTGCCGCGATGCCGCGGGCGGATGGCGATTCCGTAGTCCTTGCAGCCGCGCGCGAAAGCGCCGCCCTTGAACTCCTTGCCGCCATCGACCACGAGGGTCTCCGGCCGGCCGAACATCGGCCAGGCGTAATCCGCCAGGTCGCGCGCGGCGAGCCACGCGTCCTTTGGGCAGAGCGCCTGCGCCATGCAAAGCGCGACTGAAAGTGAACCGCGCCGGGTTTGATGATGTGGAACGGCCCCTCCCTGCTAGCATCGAGGGCGTTGCAAGCGCCGCGATCGGAGGACCCGCGCCATGAGGCAAGTTGGTGTCATCGGCCTGGATTTGGCCAAGCAAAACTTTCAAGTCCACGGCGCCGCCGCCGACGGGACTGTCGCATTCAACCGAAAACTGCGGCGAGGCGATGTTTTGCGCTTTTTTGAAAAGACGCCGCCATGTCTGGTTGCCATGGAAGCATGCGGAGGATCGCATTACTGGGCGCGCGAAATCAGGGCTTATGGCCACGACGTTCGGTTGATCCCGCCAGTTTATGTGAAGCCATTCGTCAAGCGGGGGAAGACCGACGCGGCAGACGCAGAGGCTATCAGCGAAGCGGCGTCCCGGAAAACGATGCGCTTCGTGCCGATCAAGTCGGCGGAGCAGCAGGCGAGCGCCATGATTCTGAAGGTGCGCGCGCTGCTGGTCCGTCAGCAGACGCAGGCGATAAACGCACTCCGCGCACATCTGTCCGAACTCGGCCTGGTCGCTGCGGGCGGCATGGCGAAAGTCGCTGCCCTGATCGAAATCGTCCGCGACGAAAGCGATAGTCGCTTGCCGAAAGCTGCCCGTTTCGCATTGAGTGAGCTCGCGACGCAAATCGAAGCTTTGACCCGTCAGATCGCCAAGATCGAACGGGAAATCGTTGCGGAGGCGAAGCGAGACGAGGATATGCGTCGATTGACGACCATTCCTGGCGTGGGAGCGATTACGGCAGCTTCTGTAAAAGCCTTCGTCCCGGATCCCGCAGGCTTCGTCTCCGGCCGGCACTTCGCGGCTTGGTTGGGGCTGACTCCCAAACCACATTCGAGCGGCGGCAAGGAGCGGCAGGTTGGCATCTCCAAAATGGGCAACGCGATGTTGCGCTCCTTACTCGTGCTCGGCGCCTCGGCCGTCCTGCGGCACTCGAAAAACAAGGCTGAGGGGCCACAATGGATAGCCGCCATGCTGGCGCGTCGACCATTCAAGATCGTCGCCGTCGCGTTAGCAAATAAAATGGCGCGTATCTTATGGGCGCTGCTAACCAAAGGCGGTGTTTACAGAAAAGCTCGTCCAGATGAAGGCTTGGCTCGCGCATAGGCTGGCGCGAAAGCCAAAGGCTGTCCGGCGCAGGCCGGGCGGAAGGCAAGGCGCAAAAAGAGAGACGAAGCTGCGGGGCGAAAACCCGATGCGAATGAGGCCGTTCCGGCAATGCGCTCACAGCGCGCGGGTTTGATTAGGCCCATCGCATCGCGGACTTCATCAAGGCCAGCGGTTAATGACCGCGCTAAACAGGCCGGACATATGACCGCGCCGCTCCCGGAAAGAAGTCACTCGAAAAAGCCTCTTGCCATCGGGGCCGTTCCACATATGCCGGAGGCATTTTCGTTTAAATCAGGCGGCCATGGCGGCCTGATTGTCCAATGCGTAATAACGCGCCTCTGCCTCGGCTGGCGGATGTTTCCGATCGGCTCCAGCAACCGGCGGTGATTGAACCAGTCGACTGATTCGAGCGTCGCGAACTCGACGGCTTCAAAATTGCGCCAGGGGCCGCGTCGATGAATGACCTCCGCCTTGTAAAGCCCGTTGATGGTTTCGGCGAGAGCATTGTCATAGGAATCGCCTACGCTTCGCACTCGATGCCGGCCTCGGCCAGCCGTTCTGTGTACTTAATAGACACACATTGGCTGCGGCGATCGCTATGGTGGACGAGGCCGCCTCCGTGAACGGACCGGCGTTCATGCAGGGCCTGCTCCAGCGCGTCGAGGACAAAGGCGGCCCCAGGTCGAAACATAGGTAAAGTCGGACACCCAGAGCCAGTTGGGGGCCAGAGCCTTGAACTTCCGGTTTTGTCAATCGGCGCGCAAATTTGACCCCCAATGGGCGTCCAAAAATGACCCCTCTGACCGCATAATATTCCAGAGAAGCGCGCGCGCCGGCGCAGCTGGTCGGGGTTGCGCCGCCGGCGCGGGCGCGGTGACGTCAGGCGCGGTTCTTGAAACGCCAGCTTTCATTGCCGGTTTCGACGATGTCGCAGTGATGCGTGAGCCGATCGAGCAGCGCGGTCGTCATCTTGGCGTCGCCGAAGACGCTCGGCCAATCGCCGAAGGCGAGATTGGTCGTGACGATGATCGACGTGCGCTCGTAAAGCCGACTGATCAGATGGAACAGCAGCTGGCCGCCTGACTGGGCGAAGGGGAGATAACCGAGTTCGTCGAGGACGATGAAGTCGAGCCGCGTCAAATAATCGGCAAGGCGGAGCTTGCGAACCTGGCGGAGGGGAATGGCGAAGGCCGTGGCGACGGCCTCTTCGGTCCAGTTTTCGGAAGCAAGGGATTCGATCGAGCGCCACAAATCGACGGGAGACATCGGCACCTGGATGATGTTTTCCGCGACGGCGCGGATATTGTCGAGCGGATCGGCCGGTTTGACGAGAATCGCCAGCTCCTTCAGCTTGTTGGCGATGGCGGTGCGAACGCGGCGGCGGCCGGAAACGATGGTGAGCGAACCGTCCTCTTCCTGCGAGAACAGGGGAGGCTGAATGAAGCCGATCGCCTTGGCGTTCGCTTTGAGAGCGGCGTCGGACATGCGATCCGCCGGGACTTGGCGGGGATCCTTATTGTCGGAGAATTTCAGGGTTTTGGGATCGACGATGCGCAGTTCGATATTCTTTTCCATAAGTCCTGCTCCTGCTGGTCTTGTTTCGATATTTCTTTCCGAAACAAGATTTTCAGGAGCGCGGACGCGCGGCTGCGGCAAAGGCGGCGCTGGCGCCGGGATTCGGACGGACCAGCGCAGCGGCCGGACGAACCCACCCTTTGCGGCGGGCGCGTGGACTGTGCTGACATGCTTCCATTTTTATTTATCTTGGCGCGATTTCGCTCGATTGGACTATCCTCGGCGGCTCGTGATCAGTACGCGACGTGACTGACGTTCTCGCGCCCACGCCAACCAGATCACGCAATGGAAGGGCCAGCTTCTTGAAGGCGCGGCCGGGGTCTTCGGGCATGGCGGGAGCGAAGCTTCCGCGCCAGTTGTCGATTTGAAGGCTCTGCATGCCAAGATCGGAGAGTTGGCGCTGGAGAACGATTTTTTGGCAGGCGCGCTCACCAAAGCGGGTTTGCTGAGCGCAAAACGATGATCGACAGGGAT
>NZ_CAIUXT010000146.1 GCF_903903185.1 uncultured Rhodoblastus sp. | reverse complement strand
GATCTCCGGGTCTATATGCGCGAGCAAGCCGCCAGACTGTCGCGCGGGCATGATCTGGTCAAGGCGATCAACTACATTCTCAAGCGTTGGGCGGCCTTCACGCTGTTTCTTGAGGACGGACGGGTTTGCCTCTCGAACAATGCCGCCGAGCGTGGCCTGCGCGGCATTGCTCTTGGAAGAAAATCGTGGCTGTTCTGCGGTTCGGATCGCGGGGGCGAGCGCGCAGCGGCGATGTACAGTCTCATTATCACCTGCAAGATGAACGGCGTCGATCCGCAGGCCTGGTTGGCCGATGTCCTCTCCCGCATCGCCGGCCACCCCGCACACCGGCTGGATGAGCTGGCGCCGTGGAACTGGAAGCCGCAGGTCCCGGCAAACGCCGCTCAAGCCGCCTGAGGCGATTGCGTGAAGCCGGTCAGCCCGTGCCTGCGTGGTACGGCGGATGAATACTCCGAATCTGGCGCCCGGCGGCGATAACGCGCGCATGCTGCTATCGGTTATCAAGTATTTGATTGGCGGGAATGCCACAGCGCCGCAATCTGCGGCGCGCGACCCAGCATGGGGGCGCGTGGCCCAGCCGAAAGGTCGGAAAAGCCCTCCGCTCAGGAGCCCGACGGCGACGCCGGCCAGCAAACACTATGCGGCGCAGCTGCGTAGTGATTTGCGGTTGCGGGCCTTAAGCAGTCAAACTCGGGGCAAGCTTCAGCTGCACCAGGTTTGCGGTATCGGGCCATCCCTACCTTAACCCCTTGACCTTGGCTGCAGAGCCTCTCCCTGAGGCGGTCTGAATGTGACCATTTAGAGGCAGGATAGGACTCGATCCTGCCGTGGGGTTGCGAAAAAAAGTAAAAATATGCGGTGGATACGCATGTTTTTCTTGAGCTGATTGCCGATCGTTGTGATTTACAGCGACGAGCTGTAATCGATTGTGGCTTATCCGGGCTCGGTGATATTCAATCGCAAAAGTGCTTCACTAGACGCTGAAATATGAGCAAATGCCCGGAAGGCGGCTCAGGAGGCCCCTGCCATAGAAATATATTTTGATAATAGTTCAGGCTGTGAGCCATGAAATCCATGACTTTTATTTTTTGGCTACTGTGAAGTTCATGCTTATTCAGCTATCAATGAAATATTTGGCGATACTTTAGCGGCCGAAAAAAAGCCGATTTTTGACTTTTAACACAAATTGATTTCTAGGGCGTGTTTTTCAGCTAATGGTTAAGGCCACGCTTGTGACCGAAAAACAGCCAATTTTTGACCTTTAACACAAAAAGAATTCTCGTGAGGGGGCTTCCATTGTGCCGGAAAAGGAAAAACCGCGCCTCGATTTCGGGGCGCGGCTTGGGGTGTTTTGCGGGACGCTGAGACGGTTAGCCGGTGTTGGCGGGAGCTTGGTGGACGGGGTAGAAGGTGTTGGCGCTGATCGCCATCATTGTCAATTCGCCGGGTTTGATCAGGGCCCTGAGGACCTCGCCGACGTCCGCCTCTTCGGCCTTAGTTTCGGCGTCGAGCTCGCCGATCGTGGCGCGGCCGCCGAGCTCGCCGATCGCCAGCCTGCCGGAGACGACCTCACGCGGTTAAGGGCGAGCAATTCTTTTTAAAATCGGGGGCTTGGAGATGAGCGCCGATATCGACGTCGTGTTCCCCAGCGCACTAATTCTCCGGCGTCGGTCGCGCCGCCGGCGCGACGTCAATCAATTGCAAAGGTCCGCACCTTGCCGTTCGGCCATCGACGGGTTCAGCGCCGGATCCAGCCCTTCGCTCTATTCCCGCTTTCCGCCGATCTCTGCCGTTGCCCGAGCCCGCCGACGCTCCACATTTAGTGCGTGTACGCGTTAACCGGATAGGCACGCTTTGATCTCCCGTCTTTGAGCCGTTCTCGAAAACCGCAGGCAAGGTATTAAAGAGGTTTCATTTTTTGCTACTCTAAACTTAAGAGATTAGATTCAATATCGGTGCAAAGCTCAAATCCGAAGACCGGTTAGGCCTTCGGATTTGTATTGCATTGGTTGCGAACCAAAACTTCAAGGCGCCATATCCGTTGGCGCGGGAAACGCATTGCTGAATTCGGATTCAGTCGCCTTCCACCACTCGGCGACCTTGCTGACGCAGGCCTTCGTAACGAAAATGTCGCGGCCGATTTTTGTCGCGAGCCATTGCGGGTCGCTGGTCATGACCTCGAGCACGGTCAAACCTGCGGCGATGAAGGGCGCCATCGCATTTCCGCGGAAAGCGGGAATTTTGATGTGCCTGGCCTGGGCCGACTCTTCCATCACGCCCGCCAATGCGCGAGCTTCGACCGTTCCGTCCGCGAAGTCGAAGTGGCCGTGCACCTCGTTGTGGATCACAACCAGGTGCAAACCCGGCGCAACGTCGCGGGTGCTTTTGAGCGTATCGGCGCATTGGAGCAGGGAATCAACGGAATTATCCGTCACGATGCAGGCGTAGCCAACGACGCCGAAGCTATTGAGGACCTCGTCGAACCCGGTTGAACGCAACAGGTCGGAACGAAAATTCGTCAGACCGGCGCCCCAGTCGCAAATGACGACGCCATTCGTTTTGCGGGCCTTATCGAGGACCTTCCAGATCGGCGCGAGAGTGGCGGCGACGCCGCCGGTCTGATCATTGGATTCGGCAAGATCCTCGGTAGCGATGAAAACCTCGTCAGTCTGAGGCGTCCACAGGCAACGTTTGCTTTCAATGCGCACCAAGTAAACCGAAACACCGGCCCACTTGAAGTGATCACGCGCACGGTTTGCCGAGGTCGATTTGCCTATTCCACCGCGAACACCGAGGTATTCCAGAAAGATAGCATGTTTCATTTTCAACATTGTTTTATTCCATTCTCAGTTTGATCAAGGACTCGCCTGCTTTGCAGGCGCGAGCGAAGTGCTGTGCTGGCGACAACGGCGGCGGGATGGGGAATTGGGCTTGCGCGGCATGCGGAGAGGCGGCGGCTATTCCCGCTTTAGTCGCAGCGTCTGACGAGTTGGGCGCCCCAATGCTCTTGATGGCGTCAGATAGCCGACGGCGGTCGTCGGCGCCGGCGCCCCCCGGTTCCGGCCGCGACTTGTCCAGCGCGGCCGCACCTTGTCGGAAGGCGCCGTGTCTTGTTTTGTCAAAGGCTGCCGTGGTTTGCCGTGCTTTGTCGTCTTCCGCCGCAACCTGACCGCCTGCGCCCTGATCGACGCGCTCAGCGCCTTGGCGCAGGGTTTCGCCCGGTTCGACGGCGAAACCACTCTGGCGGAATAGTGGACAGAAATGGACGGGACACGACAAAGGGTTCTGTCGTTCATCGTCGATAACCGGGTCCGTTTCGAAAACTGATCGCGCCACTGTCGACGACGAGACATCCGCAACTCGGCCGTTCAAGCGAGCGCTCGATCTGGAGCCTGTTTTTACGAGACCATTCGCCTTGGGGTGGTTGATCCCTGACGCCCCATTCGATTGACATTCGTCCGGATCGGCTCCCCTCCTTTGGGGAAGCTTCAACAGCCCAATGGTCTGCCGGGACCTGTTCAGACTTCTCGATACGGAATTGGTCTTCGGCTTTTGCCCGTTTTTACCGACCAGACCGAGTTCAAAGAGAATAGCGGCCAGATCCGCATGGGTAACGCCTCGCTCAAGGAGCTTATCGATAAGGTCGCCATATTCGTCGAAAATTTTCTGGGCGGAGATGCGCGGAAATGGCTCGGCAAGCCGACGACGGATGGGCTCGAGGGCGACCTGAAGCTCGGGCGGCAGTTTGGCGATCAGACTCGTCATTTCGGCGCCGCCCCATTGATTGAGAAAGGGGACCCGCCTGATCTAACCGGTGAAGCGGCAGCTTGACGATATCGACGTCGAACGCACTGATAGGCTTCGACGCACCGATATTCCCTGCCGATCAACACAAGCTGCGCCGGAATTAAAACATCTGGTTGTGATTCGCCGGCCTTCAAGAACTGGCCGTTTGCGACGACATCGGGAGTTTTTGCGCCGCCAGCGCAAATCCGAGGGTCGATCGGGCTGAGGCCGACAAAACACGTCACCTCTGATGTCGAAATCTCCCTTCCTGGCGGAGGGGATGATTCGAAAGCATCCGAAAAATGATTCCGACCCGCTCGTGCGGCCGCTGCGGCGATGGTCAAGCCGCCGAAATTTTCGCTGTCGGAATCGGTCCGCGCCATCTCGGCGTGAACGCGAACATAAAAGAAACAGCTGGCGGGACTTTGGCGGGACTCTATGTTCCCATGGGCGCGTTTGGAGCCCTTATGTTCCCTTTTCAAGGAAACCGAATCCGCTGAGGGGCGGAGATTTCTATCAGCAATTTCAATGAGATAAATGGTCGGAGTGGCGGGATTCGAACCCACGACCCCTAGTCCCCCAGACTAGTGCGCTAACCGGGCTGCGCTACACTCCGACTGCCCGCCTTATAGACAAGCCTTCAGGGACTGGCAACGGCGCGCGGCAAAAATCGACCGATTGTCCCAAATCCGAAACCCAGACCCTGCGTGCGAGCTTTGGCGTCTACCCTTCGCTGGAGGCCTTGTAGCAGGTCTCTATAATCGCGACGGGCCGCGATTATGGAAATCCTCGCATAAGCCCGGCGTCACGTTCGCTCCTAACCCGGACTCGGAATTCAGGATTTCAGGATCCGGGCATTATCGGCGCCGCGCCGCTTCGAGCAACCGGGCGCATTCGTCCAGATCGACAAGTATGGTTTCCAGGCGATGGAGATCCTGCGCCGACAGCGACGAACCCTGGAAAGCCGAATCTTCTGTCGCCCTCCCCGGCCCCCGAGCCGCTGCGGCCGCTATAATGGGCGCCTCCAGCGGCGTCAGCAGATCAGGCATTGTTTGAACCGACGGGGGAGGCGCCGCCGCCAATCCGGAATGACGCGGGGCCGCCGGCCCCGTATCCAGAAGCCCCTCCATCCTTGAACTGAAGGGCGCCGGCGGCACCAGATGAAGAGGCGTCACCGACCCCGATCCATGATGACCGCGTCCGCCATGCGACGCCGCCACGACGGCGCGGGCGCCCTGTTCGCGCAAAATGCGCTGCACGCCCTTGATCGTGTAGCCCTCGCTATGGAGCAGGACGCGAATCGCCGAGACCAGTTGGACGTCCTCGGGCCGGTAATAGCGCCGGCCGCCGGCGCGTTTGACGGGCCTGATCTGATTAAATTTGGTCTCCCAGAATCTCAGGACATGCTGCGGTAGGTCGAGTTCCTCAGCCACTTCCCCGATGGTGCGAAAAGCATCCTGCGTCTTGTCCATTGCACGATTCGTCTACTGGACGCCCCTTTGCGCGGCGATCCGCCGCAAGGGTTATTTTCGGGCAAAACAAGGACTTGTCCAGAAGTATCGGAGATTTTCGAACTCGAATCAGAAATCTATTGGCCGGACGGACCCGATTTGGACCCGACAGTGGCGGAAATTTCGGTCAGGAGCGACGCATTAAAACCTCACGCTTCTTCCCAGGATCCGTCGTTGACCCGCCCGCGTAAAATATGCGAAGCCTTGAAAATCAGCACTTTGCGCGGGCAGATGGTCGCCTCGACGCCAGTTTTCGGATTGCGGCCGACCCGCTCGCGCTTCGAACGCTGCAGAAACGTGCCAAAACTGGACAATTTCACATTCTCGCCGCGCAGCAGGGCTTCCCTGATCTCTTCGATCACCGATTCCACCAGATGAGCCGATTCGAGACGCGACAGTCCTATTCGACGAAAAACCGCTTCGGACAAATCCGACCGCGTTACGGTGCGGCTCCTGCCGGAAACTTCCACTTCCCCCTGAGGAAAAATGGGCTTCATTTTGCAAGATGTATAGGTATCGGAGTTCATGCCATTGTCCCTCGGAAACAACAATTCATCAAATTCCATTCGGCAAAGACGCGCCAACGCGAACCTAGTCCGTAGGATGAGATTATAACGCTCAAATCGGAAATTTCGACAGCGAATCCGTCGATTGCGGAAAGTACGGAGTAGCGGGCGGCAGCTTCCCGCCTCTGAAGGAAAGTGGACGCGTCCGACGCTTTTTGCAATGCGGCACGGCGGGAACGGAGCTTTAGCTTTTTGTTATTGTGCGTTTTCTTCACGCGAAAGGCGCCAGCTTTGCTTTTATATCCCGAGGGAAATCCAGCGGAGTCCCGTTCCCTGGGCCTGGCGGATCAAGTCTCTCTACCATCGAATTATTACGGCACCCCAAGTAAATCCCCCACCGATAGCCTCGATCATCACGAGGTCGCCGCGCTTGATGCGTCCGTCCGCACAAGCGACCGAAAGCGCCAGCGGAATCGAGGCTGCCGAGGTATTGCCGTGGAATTGCACGGTGGTGACGACTTTGCCGGGCGCGATGCCAAGCTTTTGCGCCGAGGCGTCGATGATTCGCCGGTTGGCCTGGTGGGGGACAAACCAGTCGAGATCGTCGGCGGTCGTTCCGGTCGCGGCGAAAGCCTCGCGCATCACATCGGTGACCTGGCCGACGGCGAATCGAAAGACTTCCTTGCCCTCCATGCGTAAATGGCCCGTAGTCTGTGTTGTCGAAGGCCCGCCATCGACATAGAGCTTGGCGCGGTGGCGGCCATCCGAACGCAATTGGCTGGTCAGCACCCCCCGGTCCGCTGCGGTTCCTTCCGCCGCCTGCGCTTCCTGCGCCTCCAGCACGATGGCGCCGGCGCCATCTCCAAACAGCACGCAGGTGGTGCGGTCGCGCCAGTCCAATATGCGTGAAAAGGTCTCGGCGCCGATGACGAGCGCCCGCTTGTGCGAACCGGAGGTCAAGAACTTGTCGGCCGTAGCCACGGCGAAGACAAAACCGGCGCAGACGGCCTGTACGTCGAAGGCGACGCCCTTGGTAATGCCCAGATCCGCCTGGATCATGGTCGCGGCGGACGGGAAAGTGTAATCGGGCGTCGACGTGGCGCAAATGATGAGGTCGATGTCCTCGGCCAGGCAATCGGCGGTGGCGAGCGCGGCGCGCGCCGCGGCCGCGCCGAGGGTCGAAGTGGTTTCGTCATCGCCCGCTATATAGCGCTGCTCAATGCCGGTGCGCTGGACGATCCATTCATCGGTGGTGTCGACCTCCCGCTCAAGCTCGCGATTGCTGACGCAACGCTTCGGCAAAGCGGAGCCGACGCCCTTCACGACCGAGCGCAGGCGCTTGTGTTCTTGCGTCACTTAATGCGTTCCTTGGCGTGTCCAGTCGCTTTCTTATGGCCTGGGCGTTTTTTCATCATTGTCTCATGCCGGGTCGGCTTTCCGCTCGACCTCTTCTTCTGCGTCGCCAGCGATTTCGAGCACGGCGGCGACGGGTTCGTTAGCGAGGCTCATCATGTTGCGGATTTTTTCGAGCAGGCCGCGGCGCACCATGCCATAGGCAATTTCGATGGCGCCGGAAAAGCCGTCGGCGTCGATTCCGCCATGGCCCTTGATGACAACGCCGTCGAGGCCGAGCAGCACCGCGCCCGAGATTTCGCGCGGCGACAATTTGGCCCTTAGGTCGGTGAAGGCCGAACGCGCGATGAGGGCGCCGAGTTTGGTCGCGAAATTCCTCGAAAGCGCCTGACGCAGATAGGCGGCGATCTGCTTGGCGGTGCCTTCGGCGGTCTTGAGCGCGATATTGCCGGTGAAACCCTCCGTCACCACCACATCGACGGTTCCGCGCCCGATATCGTCTCCCTCGACGAAGCCGCGATAGTCGAGTTGCGGCGCATCGATCGCCTGCAACAGCCGTGAGGCGGCCTTGACTTCCTCTATGCCCTTGACTTCCTCGACCCCGACGTTGAGCAGGCCGACGGTCGGGCGCTCCAGCCCGAACAGGCTGCTCGCCATGGCTGCGCCCATAATGGCGAGATCGACATAATGCTGGGCGTCCGCGCCGATGGTGGCGCCGACGTCGAGCACCACCGAACGCCCGCGCAGGGTCGGCCAGATCGCCGCCAGCGCCGGGCGGTCGATCTGCGACATGGTGCGCAGGCAGATCTTAGACATGGCCATCAGCGCGCCGGTATTGCCGGCGGACACCGCGCAATCGGCCATGTCGGAGCGCACCGCTTCGACAGTCATCCACATCGAGGAATGGCGGCGTCCCGAGCGAAGGGCCTGGCTCGGCTTGTCGGCCATGCCAACCGAGACTTCGGTATGACGAAAGGTCGTCGCGGCGGCGAGGCGCGGATGGGCCGCGAGCAGCGGCGAGACTTTAGCGCTGTCGCCGAACATCAGAAATCGGACTTCGGGGTGGCGCTGCAGGAACAAGTCCGCCCCGGGCACGACGACCGATGGACCGAAATCGCCGCCCATGGCGTCCAGCGCAATCCGCACAGGCTTTTCCATCCCCGCTTTGACTCCGATTCCGAAGGGCATCGAGAGACGCCCGTCTTTCGACGGTCTTGGGCGCCGCGCCCGCCCCCCGGCAGGCGCGCGACAATAGCTACTGCTCGCGCGTTGGCAAGCCCCCAAAACAAAAGCCGCATCGGCGCCGGCGCCGTTCAGTCCTTTTTGATTTTGGCGAGAGCGGCAAAGGGCGAAGGCTTTTCCGGCGCCGGGGCGGCGAGGATTTCGCCGAAGGATGCGCCGGGCTTGCGTGGATGGGGATCGAGGCCGAGCGCCAGAAATTCCGCCCCCAGCACGCCGAGATCGACCTTGCCGCCGACTATCGGGTCGGGAGGGTCCATCTGTCCGGCGAGCGCCGACGCCTTGTCCGCCGCCGCCTCTATTTCCGCTATCGCTTTGGCGTAGGCCGCTTTGGCCTCGGCCTGCGGCACGAATTCAATCTCGAACGGCTCGTCCACACTGGCCTCGAAAGGCTCGAGCGTGACGACGCATGTTTGCGTAACCAAAGCGGTCACCCGACCCTTTGCGCACAACCCATCGCGACCTCGACGGACCAACTCGGCCTCGACCACGAGATCGCGCAACGCCACCAATCCGTCCTGCCTGGCCAGAGCCGCGCATTCGCCCTCGGTAGCCCGATATTTGACGCGCACCCCCGACTCCGCCACGGAGGCGACGGCCACAGGGCGGGAAAAGGGCGCCACTTCGCCCGGAAACAGCGATTCGATCATGGCTTTCCCCCTGTTTTGGGTAGGGCGGCGTCCCGGAATTTTTCCAGGGCCCCGCCCCCGCTCACGGTTGCGGAAAAAAAACGTCGCCCTGCATGAGAACGTCGAGTGGCGTGTCGGCGAGACGTCTGCGCGCCGCGAGCGCATAAGCGGCCAAAGCGGCGCCGTCGCCGGCGCCCCCCAGAACATTTCGCGCGAGAGCGGCGGCCAACTCGGTCTCCCCCCGGTCGAAAGCCCGGGCATAGGCGGCGCCGCGCCCCATGAAGGCGCCGGCGAGCTTCTTCATCTTCTTCGGCACGCCGACATCTGAAATGCCGATTTCGCGCAAGGCGTCGTCGAAATGCGAAAAGATGGCGTTGGCCAGAGCCTGAGAGACTTCCGGACCGGGTTCGGGCGGCTGGTTGAGGCGTTCAAGCAGCAGTCCGGCGTTGAGGGTGAGAATTTCGAAACGGCCGACCAGAGTGTCGGGAACGCCATAGGGCTGCACGAAAAAAGCCGGCAGGCGCGATTGCGCCACGATCTTCTCGTGCAGACGCTCGACCAGGTCCCGGTGCGGGTTCTTGCGGAACAGACCAAAAATCATCTCATCCGATCCTGACCCCAGACTGAAGGCGTCAAACGCTCAATGCATGAACTACTCAGGGCCATAAATACTGAAGGCCTTGAACAACGAAAAACCTCAGCGGCGGAAGGGGCTCCGAACGGACTTCACGATCTTCCGAAAACATGGCGCTTTGACGAACAGGCGCGCGTCGGCCTTTTCCAACGCGGCTTTTGTCGCGGCCTTGCTTTTGCTTCAACTGGGGGTTAGGCATCTCGGCGGCGGGATGCAAGGATAATCTTGCCGGGAAAGCGGAGAATTGCACATGCTGGCGAATGCGAAATCGCATCCTGGAAGGAATGCCCGACGCCCGAGGGGCGGCGCAAGCGTTCTTGTCGTGATCGCGGCATTGGCGCTGGCCCCGATTTCGGGTTGCTCGATGTTCGACGATAATGTCGTGCATCGCGGCTATGTTTTCGACGAGCAGAACCTGTCGCAGGTGCGTGTCGGCTCCGCCGCCGAACAGGTGCTGATCGTGCTCGGCACCCCCTCCACCACCTCCACGGTGGGTGGCGACGCCTGGTATTACATCAGCCAGCGGGTCGAGCGCCCCGCGCCTTTCCTGCCGCAACATATTGCCGACCAGCATGTCTATGCAGTCTATTTCGACAAGAACAAGAAAGTTACGCGAATCGCCAATTACGGCCTGGAAGATGGCAAGGTCGTCGATTTCTCGTCGCGGGCCACGGTCACCGGCGGCGGCGAGAGTCGTATGTTGCAGCAATTGATGAAACAGGTAGGCAATTTCCAGTTCAAGTTCTGAGGGCGGAGGCGCCCGGGAATCGACGGCGATTCGGTTGGGCCGCTCCGGGCTCCGAAGATTTGGTTGTCCCGAAGTTTTTGCGAAAAGCCGGCGTCGCCTTTTTCCTGCGCCGCATAAAAAAAACCCCGCGGAGCGATCCGCGGGGTTTTTCGTCGAAAAGCAGATTGATCAAAAGCCGGGCTTTGCGAAAAACTCGGCCCCGATTTTCACAGGCCCTGATGCGCCAGAATGGCGAGCAGCAGAAGCGCGACGATATTGGTGATTTTGATCGCCGGATTGACCGCCGGGCCGGCGGTGTCCTTGTAGGGGTCGCCGACCGTGTCGCCGGTGACCGACGACTTATGCGCGTCGCCGCCCTTGTGGTGGACGATGCCGTCCTTGTCGACGAACCCGTCTTCGAAACTTTTCTTGGCGTTGTCCCAGGCGCCGCCGCCCGACGTCATCGAAATGGCAACGAACAGTCCGTTGACGATCACCCCGAGCAGCGAGGCCCCGAGCGCCGCGAAGGCCGAGGCCTTGCTGCCGGAAATCAGCAGCACGCCGAAATAGACGAACAGCGGCGCCAGCACCGGCAGCAGCGACGGAACGATCATTTCGCGGATCGCCGACTTGGTCAGCATATCGACGGCCCGGCCATAGTCGGGACGCTCGGTCCCGTCCATGATGCCGGGCTTATCCTTGAACTGACGGCGCACCTCCTCGACCACTGATCCGGCCGCGCGACCCACCGCCGTCATGGCGATGCCGCTGAACAGATAGGGGATCAGGCCGCCGAAGATCAGACCCGATACGACATAGGGGTTGGACAGGTCGAAATTGACCGTTCCGACATCCTTGAAGTAGGGCAGGCCCTGGTCGATAAACGCGCGCAGATCGTTGGTATAGGCGGCAAACAGAACTAGCGCGCCGAGGCCGGCGGAACCGATGGCATAGCCCTTGGTCACTGCCTTGGTGGTGTTGCCGACGGCGTCGAGCGCGTCGGTGGACTGGCGCACTTCCTTGGGCAGGCCCGCCATTTCGGCGATGCCGCCGGCATTGTCGGTGACGGGGCCGAAAGCGTCGAGCGCCACGATCATGCCGGCGAGACCCAGCATGGTCGTCACCGCGATGGCCGTGCCGAACAGGCCGGCGAGCTGATAGGTGGAAATGATGCCGGCGATGATCACCATGGCCGGCATCGCGGTCGATTCGAGCGAAATGGCGAGGCCCTGGATGACATTGGTGCCATGGCCGGTGACCGAAGCCTGGGCGATGGACACCACCGGACGCTTGCCGGTGCCGGTGTAATATTCGGTGATGTAGACGATCGCGCCGGTCACTGCGAGGCCGACGAGACCACACAGGAACAGATTGCCGCCGGTCACCGCCTGGCCGGCGACTTCGCCGATCGAGCCCCAGCCGATCAGGAATTGCGTGGCGATGGCGAGGCCGATGACCGACAGCCCGCCGGTGACGATCAGGCCCTTGTAGAGCGCCCCCATGATCGAATTATCGGCGCCGAGCTTGACGTAGCGCGCGCCGATGATCGAGGTGACGATGCAGGCGGCGCAGATCGCCAGCGGATAGAGCATGGCCGCCCTCAGGATTTCCGACTTGGCGAAGAAGATCGTCGCCAGAACCATGGTCGCCACCACCGTCACCGCATAGGTCTCGAACAGGTCGGCCGCCATGCCGGCGCAGTCGCCGACATTGTCGCCGACATTATCGGCGATGGTCGCCGGATTGCGCGGATCGTCCTCGGGAATGCCGGCCTCGACCTTGCCGACCAGATCGGCGCCGACATCCGCGCCCTTGGTGAAAATGCCGCCGCCGAGACGCGCGAAGATCGAAATCAGCGAGGCGCCGAACCCGAGCGCCACCAGCGAGTCCGCCACGACGCGATTATTCACGTCGAGGTTCAGCGGTCCGGTCAGGACCCAGAAATAGACCGCGACGCCCAGCAGCGCGAGGCCCGCGACCAGAAGGCCGGTGACGGCGCCCGCCTTGAAGGCGATGTCGAGGCCGTCCGCGAGCGACCTCGTCGCGGCCTGCGCGGTGCGCACATTGGCGCGGACCGAGACGTTCATGCCGATGAAGCCCGCGGCGCCGGACAGGAAGGCGCCGACCAGGAAGCCGACCGCCACGAGGCCGCCGAGAAGGAGATAGAGTCCGAAGAAAATGACCGCCCCGACCACGGCGATGGTGAGATATTGCCGTTTCAGATAGGCTTGGGCGCCTTCGGCGATCGCCTCCGAAATTTCCTGCATCCGCGCGTTGCCGGCGTCGGCGGCCAGAACCTCTTTGACGGTGACCACGCCGTAAACCACGGACAGCAGTCCGCCTAAAATGATGAAGAAGATAGCCATTATTCCCGTCCCTTTTATTCCGCGCCTTTTTTGCGGGCCAAGACAATTCCGTCACGCTGGTTGCAAGACGGCATTGCCCAAAAAATCAAACTCCAAGGCTGCGCGGCGCAAATCTTCCACAAAGCCATGCTTGCCGCAATGCGCGGCTTGTCGCAGCCCCTCGTTATAAAGTCGACGCCAGCCGCCTCACTTTTCGCCAAGTCCGGAAGCACTGGAGAATCTCCCGCCTAATACTACAGTTGCGTATTATCGCTGATTATGATTCTCTCCGATCTGTGGTTCGGGGAGGAAATCATGTCGATTGCGGAATGGTCAGGGTCGCTGTTGGCCTGGAAAGAGGAACTGGTGGCGCTCAAAACGCGCCTTGG
>NZ_CAIUXT010000145.1 GCF_903903185.1 uncultured Rhodoblastus sp. | reverse complement strand
TTGCCGAGATTGTTCTGCGTCGTCGCCCATTGGAGCGGAACGCGCTCTCGCTTCCATTCCTCCAGCGCCGCGCGATAGGCTGAGACCGCCTCTTCCAGACGGACCGTCCCGCTCTCCCGCTCGCCAAGCCTCAGAAGCGCATTGCCGAGATTGTTCTGCGTCGTCGCCCATTGGAGCGGAACGCGCTCTCGCTTCCATTCCTCCAGCGCCGCGCGATAGGCTGTGACCGCCTCCTCTAGACGCGCCGTCCCGCTCTCCCGCTCGCAAAGCCTCAGAAGCGCATTGCCGAGATTGTTCTGGTTCATCGCCCATTGGTGTGGAACGCGCTCGCGCGTCAATTCGTCAAGGGCGGCGCGAAAAGCCGTTACCGCCTCCACCAGACGCGCCGTCCCGCGCTTCCGCTCGCCAAGCATCGCCAGAGCGACGCCGAGGGAACTATGGGCATAGCCCTTTTCGTCCGCATTTTGCGCGATAGCCGGTAAGCGTTGGTACAAGTCGATTGCGGAGACCAGATGGACATTGCTTCCCCGGTCCCGGCCAAATTTGTAAAGCGTGTAAGCTTCCGCTTTCAGCTCCTGCCAGAGCCGCGCGTGATCATCGCCATGCAGCGCCTCGGCCAGGTCGATCGCCGCCTGCGCCGCCGCCTCGCCGTCATAGGAAGCCAGAGCAATGTCCCTTTCGCGCCCATAAAGTAGGCGCACACCCTGCTCATACCGTTCGCGCCGCTCCCGTTCGTCGCGGCGCATTTCTTCGGCGGCGCGGCGCAAGGTGGCGCGGGCGAGGCCGGATTGGCCCTTGTCCACCTGCGTCCTGGCCTTTTGCAGCGCCGCATCGACGATGGCGTCGATATTGGTCTCGACGATCCCCCCGGCAATTTCCTTCTCGTAGATGTCGATGGCGTTCTCCACCGCCTTTTTCATGCCCTCGAAATCGAGCGCCTTGTCCGCCGCGACCTTGCCCGCCATTTCGCGGATAAAACCCTCCGCAACTTCTTTCGCCTGCGCCTCTTTCGAAGCGTAATCCTTCACCAGCAGATCGAGGATGCCGGTATAGGCAATGTGTTTGGCCAGTTCGTCCGAATTGGCGAATGTGCAGCCGGGATAGCGGCGGATCGCCTGCAAGCGGCCGAGATGGGTCTTTTGCGCCGCCCGGCTCGCGTCATCGGGCGCATAATTTTTGTCGCGCGGCGCATGTTCCTCCGGCTCGGCGATAAACAGCAATCTTTTGTGAAAAAGCGCCAGCCAGGCTTCCCACTGTGTATAGGTGATCGCCGCGTCGGCCGCCAAGGCATCGGCTATCGGCGGCAAATCCTTTGGCAGGCCCGAATATTTGCGCAGCAGCGCCGCCTGTTCGCGGTCGCCGGGCGCCGATCCCGTCATGTCGCCGACGAGATGCACAACGGCGTGGCAATGAGCAATATAGACGTCGAGCTTGTCGAGCGTATCCCCGCCGAGATCGACGAAATCCTCCTGCACCTTGACTTCGACGTCATGGCGGGTGAGGTCCTTGCGCAATTGATCGCGATAGGAACGAAATTCGTCCGAAACCGTCGAAAGAAATATCTGGATCGACATCGAGCCGCCGTAAAAGAAATATGCGGCGGCAGGATCGCATATTCACGTTTGGGGGCAAGAGCGCTCGGAGGGGCGCGCGCAGTTTTAGGTCGGGCCGAGGGGCGTGAAATCGGCTCGCGCAAAGGTTGCAAAATTTCCGCCGGCGCCGGAAGCGCCAAAAACATGAAAAAACCGCGTAATTTCGGATCGTTTTCGAACGAAAACGCTGCAATTTCCGCTCATTTTGGCCCGAATCGGCTCGCCACAACCCAAAGGTTGTATTTTCAGGCCTCACAGCGCTCCGTTTTCCGTGCTTCCGGGTGAACCCGGCAGAGGCGCAAAAAACCGCTCACTTTCAATACGATATCTCTTCAAGCCCGCCCCGGCGAACGCCCGATCCGCCGCATCGTTTCACGTGAAACAAAACAAGAACATCCAAGACCCGGAAAAAACCCGCCGCAGCGCCATTTTCACTTTCAACTTTCAAAAAAATTCGCCCGCATCCACCGCCTCGTCGCGCAAAAAGCCTATTGCTCGCTCTTGCGCGCCGCCTCCGCCGCCATCGCCGGCGGGTATTTTTGCGCCGCCGAGCGTTGCAGCCAGAGCGCCGATTGCTCCGCATCGACCGGCTGGCCCTTGCCGGTCCGCAACATCACCGCCAGCGCATATTGCGCCTCGGCGTCGCCCGCTTCCGCGGCCACTTTGAACAGCCGGCCCGCTTCGTCGAGATCGCGCTCGACGCCTTGCCCGGATTCGTACATCCAGGCGAGCCGGGTCCGCGCATGGGCGTCGCCGCTGTCGGCCAGACGCTGGTAAATCGCCGCCGCTTCGGCCTTGCTGCCGGCGCTGCTCAAAAGCTCCGCCTGTTCGAACGCGCTCGGCGGACGGTCGGGATGGGCCAGCGACGCCAGCCGCGCGGCGGCGTCGCGGTCGCCCTGCTGCGCCGCGAGGCTCAGGTAGAGGCGCGCCTTGTCGATGTTGCGCAACGGGCCGTCGCCGCTGTAGAGCATGCCCAGCCGGTACTGGGCCTTGAACCCGCCGGCGCTCGCCGCCGCGAGGTAAAGGGCTTCCGCCTTGGTCAGGTCCTTCGGCTCGCCGAGCCCGTCCTCGGCGAGGTTGCCGAGGTTGAACAGGGCGTCCGGATTGCCGCGTCCGGCCAGAACCTCCCAGACATGACGGGCGGCGTCGTAATGCCCCATCTTGTATTCGGCATAGGCCTTGTAATTGCCCATCGCCGGATCGCGGATCCAGTCGGCTTCCGTCGTATCCTGCGCAAGGGCCGGGCCGGCGACTAGCGCCGCCAGCAAAAACAAAGCTTTCATGATCTGATCCTTGTGCGGCGTCAGCCCGGCGGGACGTAGGCGCCCGGCGGAATCCGGCCTTCGACATAGGCGTTGTGCAGAGCGTCGAGCTGCGCCCACAGCACGTTGCATTTGAATTGGACCGCCGCGACGCAAGCGTCCTGCTCGGCGCGGGTGCTGGCGTGGCGCTTGACGTAATCGAGCGCGAAATCGGCGTCGCGCGGCGCCTGGGTCAGGCGGCGCTTGAAATAGGCCATCACATCGTCGCCGATAAAGCTGTAATTCTCCAGCATTCCCGAAATGCGCTCGCGATGGATGCTCGGCGCGAACAATTCGGTCAGCGACGAGGCCACCGCGACCGTCAGCGGCTGTTCGGTAACGAAGCGCACATAGGCTTCGACCGCGAAACGCGTGGCCGGCAGGGCCGCCGTTTTCGACACCACCAGCGCGCGGTCGATGCCGAGCCCGTCGGTCAGGATCAGCCAGCGCTCGATGCCGCCCGGCTCGTCGCCGAGGCCGTCATGGTCGTGGAGGCGGTGAATCCATTCGCGCCGCAATTCGCGGTCGTCGGTGCGCGCCATCAGCGCCGCGTCCTTGCGCGGCACCGCCTCCTGATAGCAATAGCGGTTGAGCGCCCATGCCTGCACCTGCGCCTTGCTAAGCTTGCCGCCGTGCAGCATTTTATGAAAAACATGCTTGTCGTGATAGCGTTGCGCGCCGACCGCGCGGATCGCGGCCTCGAATTGTTCAGGGGTCAGAAGGTCATCGGCTCCAACGGCTTTTTCGGCCAGGGCGACATCGGACATGGTCTCGCTCCCGTTGCTGTTATTGGTTTTCAGGCGTGTTCGGATTTAGCATTCTCAGGCGCGCCGATCACCTGAAATCTGGCCGCGAGCCGCCTCAGGTTTGTAAGTTCTTCGTCACGTGCGCCGCGCGGCGCGGCGATGGGCAAGCGCCCGAGAATCCGCGCCGGCGCGCCGCCGAGAAAGATCACTTCATCGGCGAGCAGCAGCGCGTCGTCGATGTCGTGGGTGGCGATCAGCGCGGTGATTTTGCGGGCGGTCGATTTCTCGTCGTCGATGCGCGCCGCGAGCAGGTCGCGCAGGCGCCGGTGCAGGGCGCGGTCGAGCGAGGCGAAGGGCTCGTCGAGCAGCAGAAGGTCGGGTCCTACGGCGAAAGCGCGCGCCAGCGCCGCGCGGCGGGCGAGGCCGAGCGATAATTGCCCGGGAACATCGCCTTCATGGCCGGCAAGTTCGAAAGCCGCGAGCCATTCGCGCATCCCCGCATCGGTCAGCGCCGGCGCGGCGAGCCTGAGGTTGTCGGCGATCGTGCGCCAGGGCAGCAGACGCGGCTCCTGAAAGGCCATGCCGATGGTCCTGGCGTCGTTTCGCACCGTGCCGGCAAAGGCATGGTCGAGACCGGCGACGATGCGCAGCAGCGTGCTCTTGCCGCAGCCGGACGGGCCGAGCAGGGCGACGACCGCGCCCTCGGCCACGCTCAGCGAAATGCCGCCGAAAATCACGCGCTCGCCGCCGCTGGCGAGTGGAAAGGCTTTTCGCGCGATCTCGATTTCAAGCGCCATAACGCCGCCACCAGCTGGCCGCGTGCTCGGCGGGCCGCAGCACAAAGGTTTCGGCCAGCACCATCAGCGCGACAAAGGGCAGGGCATAGGCGAGCAGCAGTTTCAGATCGAACAGCTGAAAGGCCTCGTTCATCTTAAAGCCGACGCCATTGGGGCGGCCGAGCAATTCGACCACCAGCACGATCTTCCAGACCAGCGCGAGGCCGCCGCGCGCCGCCGCCGCGAAAAAAGGCGCGAGTTGCGGCGCCAGCACATGCCGCCAACGCCGCCAGCGCGAAAAGGCGAACACCCGCGCCATCTCGTCGAGGCCGGGGTCGAGCGCGCGGGCGCCTTCGCGCACCGTCACCACGGCGCTGGGCAGCTTGTTGAGCGTGATCGCGGCGAGCGCGGAAATCTCGTTGAGCCCGCCCCAGATATAGGCGAACATGATGACCACCAGCGCCGGGGTGTTGAGCACGATCACCAGCCAAGGGTCGAGCAGCCGGTCCAGCGCTTCATTGCGGCCGAGCGCCAGGCCGATCAGCGAGCCGGCGACCATGGCCAGCGTAAAACCGGCCAGCACCCGCGCCAGGGTGGCGCCGAGATTGAAGCCGAGGTCGCCGGTTCGCGCTTCGGCCAGCACGGTCGAGCCGACCGCGAGCGGTGTGGGAAGATAATGCGGGCCAAAACTCCAGGCGCCAATCTGCCACAACGCGAGAAACAGGCCGAGCGACAGAATTCGCGTCATTTTTCCGGTTCGACGTCGGCGGTCGGGCGATAGAACACGCCAGGGTCAAGCACACGCGCCGAGCCGACCAGTTTCTCGCCGCCGACGCGGGCGAGAATGGCGTAAATCGCCGCCGCGTCCGTCTCTTCCGCCTCGATCGGTCGCGAGGGTATTCCGTCGCGATAGGCTTTGCGGACGAGGGCCAGTCCGGCGGCGTCAGAGACGCCGGTCGCGGCGGCGATTTTCGGCGCGATTTTGGCGAAGGCGGCGTCGTCGTCGGCGATGAGCTTTTTCGCCTTGGACATCATGTCGAAGAACCGCTCCAGCGCCGCGGCGTTTTTCTTGGCGAAACTTTCGCTGAACACATAGCCGGTGACAATCACCGGCCCCTTGGCGCCAAGATCGCGCTCGACTTCCGCCATATCGACGGCGCGCGCAAAGCCCTGCGACTGGAGACGGGCGCCGAAGGTCCAGAATTCGAGCACCGCGTCGAGTTCGCCCTGCGCGAATTTTTCCGCCAGCAGCGGCGGCGCGCCATAGACGATGGTCGCGCTTTTGTTCAGATCGACGCCCTGGCGCAAAGCCCATGCCTGGAGCATGAGCCAGCTCTTGTCGAGCGGCCCCCCGGCGACGCCGAGTTTCGCGCCGATGAAATCCGACGGTTTGGCATAGGCGCCGCTCTTCGCCATGACCGCGCCGAGCGCGGTCGAATGGGGATAGAACACCAGCTTGTTGTCGAGGCTCCGCTCGCGGGCCGCCCAGAGCCAGTCGGACAGGATGATGTCGGCGCCGCCGCCGATCAGCGCGATCTTGCCGGCTTCGGTGGTGGCGAGTTCGGTGGTCTCCAGTTCGAGACCGGCCTGTTTGTCGAGATCATAGGCGCGGGCGATGGCCAGTTCCCAGCCAAAGGTTCCGGTCGACTGGATGGCCAGTCGCAATCTGGGCGCGGCATGGGCTTGCGTGGCGAAAGCCCCGACGACAATCGAGCCGAGCACGAGCGCCAGCCGAAGCAACGGGACCGACAGCAGGAAAGCCGAAGGAAATGGCTTTGAGCCTTGCACGGGAAAAATCCTTTGTCCGATCCCGCTCAGTGCGACGAATCCTTTTCGCCGACGGGCAGACCGGCGGCGGAGAATTGAGCGAAATCCATCTTGCCGACTTCGATCGCCGCCTTGGTGCGGCTGTAGACGTTCAACTTGCGCAGGATTTCCGAAACATGCGCCTTGACCGTGGTCTCGGCGACGCCGAGTTCATAGGCGATCTGCTTGTTCTGCAATCCGGCGCGGATCATGTCGAGCACGCGCATCTGCTGTGGGGTGAGGTCCTGCAGACGGCGCAGCATGTCGCCGCGTTCGATTTCGGAGCGTTGCGGCTGGCTGATATCGCGGAAACGTTCCGGCAGATAGACTGAGCCGTTGAGCACTTCCTTGATCGCATGGGCGAGTTCGTTCTTGGACGTCGCCTTGGAGACGAACCCGGCGGCGCCCATGGACAACAGGTCGCGCACGACACGCGGATCCTCATGGCCTGAAACCACCATCAGCGGCAGGTGCGGATGGGCGGCGCGCACCCGCACGAGGCCGGACAGGCCCGAGGTCCCGGGCAGGAAAAGATCGAATAGCCCGAGATCGAAGTTTTTTTCCCTGGCGAGCACGTCCAGCGCTTCATCAATGGTGGTGGCTTCGAAAATCTCGCAATTCGGACGCTCCAGCCGCACCGCGCTTTCAAGCGCTTCGCGGAACAGGGGGTGGTCGTCGACGATGAGAATGCGCGTCATCTTGGCGTCCGGTCATCATGGCTTCTTGAAGCGAAGAACTGCGTTGTCAGGCGGCGAGCGGCCCGAAAAAGCCGTCGATCCGATTGTCGGGGAGTTTGCGCTATCGACCCGGCGCGCGCAAGGGCCGCAAGAGAGGTCGACGCAAGGGAACGGGCGGCGGCTTGGGAGCCGCCGCCCGTTCGAGCGCCTAAGTCATGCTGGCCAATCGGACCGCGTTCGCCGGAGACGGCGAAAGCGTACCTCCTGGCTCATTTGGCGGCGGAACGCGGGGCCAGTTTGAACACCCAGTAGGAGCCGCCCTGGTCGATGCCCTTGAAGGACTTGGCCACTTCGCCGCCCCACAAGGGAACCGCGCCGCCCCAACCGGCTGCGATGCCGATCATCTCCTCGCCGTCCTGTTCCCAGGCGATCGGGGGCGCGACAATGCCGGTGCCGACGTTGAACTTCCAGAGTTCCTTGCCGTTCTTGGCGTCGAAGGCCTTCAGATAGCCTTCAGGCGTGCCGGTGAAAACGAGGCCGCCGGCGGTGGCGAGAACGCCGCCCCAGAGCGGAGCCTTGTTCTTGTATTCCCAGATCACCTTCTGCGCGACCGGATCGATCGCCTTCAGCGAGCCGATATGATCGTCGAAGATCGGCTTGATGTTGAAGCCCGCGCCGAGGAAGGCCGCACCCTTCTTGAAGACGACCGGCTCGTTGTGGATGTCCATGCCCCATTCGTTCGACGGGACGTAGAACAGCTTGGTCTGGTCAGAATAGGCGACGGGCATCTGATTCTTGCCGCCGAGGAAGGACGGGACAGCGAACACTTCCTTGCCCTTCTTGCCGTCTTCCGACTTGGCGGGGTCGCCCGGACGGAATTCGTCATTGTAGATCGGCCGGCCCGTGGCGTCGATGCCTTTGGCCCAGGTGATCTTGCTGACGAAGGGCATGGCCGAGATGAACTTGCCGTTGGTCCGGTCGAGCACGTAGAAGAAGCCGTTGCGGTCGGCGGTGCCGCCGGCCTTGACGGTCTTGCCGTCCTTGACCAGATCGAACGGAATGAACTCGTTCACGCCGTCATAGTCCCAACCGTCGTGCGGGGTGGTCTGGAAGCCCCACACCAGCTCGCCGTTTTCCGGATTGATGGCGATGCGCGACGCCGTCCACCGGTTGTCGCCCGGACGAGTCCAGGAGTTCCAGGGGGCAGGGTTGCCGGTGCCGAAATAGAGCAACTTGAGTTCCGGATCATAGGTGCCGCCGAGCCAGGTGGCGCCGCCGCCGGTCTTGAACTCGTCGCCAGCCCAGGTCTCGTTGACCTTGCCGGTCACGGACGATTCCTTGCCGCGGTAGCTGCCGGCCAGGCCTTCGAGCACGGGACGGCTCCACACCAACTCGCCGTTGTCGACATTATAGGCCTCGACGCGGCCGACGACGCCGAATTCGCCGCCCGCCAATCCGGTGATGAGCAGGGCGCCGTTCGCCTTTGTGGGAACGACAATCGGCGCGGAAGAAATGGAATAGCCCGCCTTGAAGTCGTCGACCGCCTTGTGCCAGACGACCTTGCCGGTCTTGGCGTCGAGCGCGACGATCTGCGCGTCGAGCGTGCCGAAGAATACCTTGTCGCCGTAGATCGCGGCGCCGCGATTGATCACGTCGCAGCAGGGCATGATGCCTTCCGGCAGGCGGGCGTCATATTCCCAGATCTTGTCCCCGGTGCGGGCGTCGGCCGCGAAAATGCGGCTGTAGGAAGCAGTGACGTAGACCACTCCGTCATGCACCAGCGCCTGGGCTTCCTGACCACGCTGCTTTTCGCCGCCGAAGGACAGCGACCAGGCGGGGACAAGGTTTTTCACATTCGACGTATTGATCTCTTTCAGGGGGCTGAAGCGATGCCCCTGCAGGCCGATGCCATTCGTCAACACCGAAGTCGGGGTCTTGGCGTCGTTGAGCAGATCGGCGTCGGTGACGGGCCCAGCCACAGCAGCGGCGCCCAAGGCCATCCCCAATATGGAGACGGTGGCCATCATGGTTTTCTTGATCATTCCCATTCCTCCCAAGAAGCCGCGGCCGTGAATTCGCCGCATATTGAGCCCGGCGCTGGAGCGGACTCCACTTTCGCGCCTGACCTCGCCGGAACCTGACCCGTTTCTTCGAAACGTCGCCGCGCCCCAACTATTCGATGGATCGTCAGGCTCCCGAAAAACGCCGGGCGCTTTTCGGGAGCCTGACGACCGTTATTGCACTTTCGGCTCGCGTCCGTCTTCCTTGGGCTCACGCCAGGTGACGCCATAGGACGCAAAAATCCGCTTGAGTTCGCCCGAGGCGGCGAGCCCGGCAATTTCCTTGTCGATCGCATCGGCGAGATCGACGGCGCTGACCTGTACCGCTCCTCCGACCGGCCAGTTTTGCGAAAGCTTGTGTTTCGGATAGACGATGCTCACCGGGCGCGCGGCATGACTCGCCAGATTTTCAACCAGCGCCGATTCGCCATAAAAGGCGACGACCTCGCCCTTGTCAAAAGCTTCCGCCGCTTTCGCCTCGCCGCGCACATGCACGACTTTTTCGATCAGCTTGTGATCGCGCGCCGTCAGCAGAATGATGTCGGACAGGGTTCCAACGTCAACGGCGACCTTTTCGCTTTCGAACAGCGAAAAATCCTCGGCGCGGTCTCCCTTGCCGGGTTCGACCGCCATGGCCAAGCCTTCGACCTGATAGGGCGCGGTCAACTTGATCCGATCATTGGCTGCCTCGATGCGCGAATCGTTTGGAACATGCAGCATCACGTCGCCCGGCTGCTCGCCGAGCAGCGAGCCGCGCCACACGCCGTTGCGCAGGTCGTCGCCGATATCGTCGCCGGCGCGCAGGACTAGGTAATTGACCTTTACACCCAATTGTTTAGCCAGCGCGGCGCCAATATCGACGTCTATCCCCTTGAGTGCGCCATTCTCCTCCCACGACCACGGCTTGTAGTCGCGATAGACGGTGACCCGCAGCGCGCCCCCCGCCTTGACGGCATCGAGCGTGCGCGCCTGCGACTCGAACGACACCGCGCCGCCGCACAGAACGGCTGCCACGAGAGCGGCGCGGATTGTCTCTCGCATATGTTTCAATTTCCCTGGAAACGAGAATCGAGATAGGTGCGGATCGCCCACATGGCCTCTTGCGAAAGGATGCCTTCGAATGCCGGCATTTTAGTGATGCCATTTTGCGTGTAACCGTGGCGGCTCCGGGTGATGAACCAGGCGTCGCCCTCTTCCGCCTTGTCGAGATAGCGCAGGTCCGGCGCGATGCCGCCGGACTCCGCTTCAATGCCATGGCATCGCGCGCAATTCTGCGCGAAGCCAGAGTGGCCGATTTTCAGGGCGACGTCATTGCCGCGATAGGGATTTTTTTCGAGCCAGCCGTCGCCGATGGGCGCCAGTCCAGTCGTATCGACGGGTTGAGGCGTGACATCGCCGTGTGCGAGCACACGCTCGACGCCGGCCAGCGAAAGGCACACAAGAAGGGTAAGCCCGAATTTGCGGGGGATGAACGCCACGATTTTCCTCCAAGATTTTCAGCGATTTTAAGAATTTCATGAGAGAGGGGAATTGTACTTTGGCGCCCTCGAAGCATTGTACGCGGGGGGTGCGGCGGCGGACTTTTTTGCGAGCGCGAAAAGGCGCATAAAATGGCGTCTCATGCAGGATTCTTTTCCCGCGCCGCCGCGATGCGCCGCGGCGCAAAACCTTTGATCTCCTCTGCGGAATCGCGCGCCGCGATTTCATCGATGAGGCCGTGATGCGGCGATTTCGAGCAGATTGGATCGCAGGCGGCGGCGTCGCCGACGAGCGCCAGCGCCTGGCAGCGGCAGCCGCCGAAATCCTCCGCCTTGCGTTCGCAGGACCGGCAAGGCTCCAGCATCCATTCGAAGCCGCGAAACGCATTGAATCCCGGAGAATGCGCCCAGATGTCGGCGAGCTTTTTCTCGCGCGCGTTCCAGAATTCAAGACCGGGAATCGTCTGCGCCGCGTGGCAGGGCAGGACGACGCCTTGCGGCGTGACATTCAGGGTCAGGCGGCCCCAGCCGCTCATGCAGGCCTTGGGATATTTCGCATGGTAATCGGGCGCGACATGGTCGATGACGATTCGGCCCTTGTAGCGTTCGCGCCGTTCTTCGACTTGCCGATAGGCCTCTTCGCTTTGCGCGCGCGTAGGCATCAGATGTGCGCGGTTGTGGAGCGCCCAGCCATAATATTGCGTATGCGCGATCTCGATTCGCCGCGCGCCAAGTCGGACCGCGAAATCGACCATGTCGGCGGCGTGATGCACATTGGCGCGATGAATCACGGCGTTTACGGTGAGCGGCATTCCTTCCGCCACGACCCAGGCGGCGACTTCGAGTTTCTTGGCGTAGCCGCCCTCGTAACCGCCGATCCAGTCGGCGCCCTCGGGTTGCGAATCCTGAATCGACAATTGCACATGGTCGAGGCCGGCGGCGACGAGGCCGTCGAAAATCGAACGGGTCACGCCGACGCCGGAGGTGATCAGATTGGTATAGAGATCGAGCTCCGCGCAATGGGCCACGAGTTCGCGCAGATCGCGCCGGGAGGCCGGCTCCCCGCCGGAAAGATGGACGTGCAGCACCCCGAGCTCGGCGGCTTGTGAAAAAATAGCGCGCCAGTCGTCGGTGGACATTTCGCTGTCGCGTCCGCCCATCTGCAACGGATTGGAACAATAGGGGCAAGCGAGCGGACAGCGATAGGTGAGTTCCGCCAGCATGCCGGAAGGCAGGGCGAGGGCAGGGGATTTTTCGGCAGGCGCTTTTTCGGCAGGCGCTTTTTCGGCAGGCGCTTTTTCGGAAAGTGATTTTTCGCTCACAGGCCCATCATCCGTTTCTCGACCAGACTGCTCACTAGAACGCGCACGTCGCGATCGACCACGGCGCGATCCGCCGCATAAGTATTCGCCAGTTCGTCGACGATCGAGGCAAGCGCGGCCTGGCCGTCACAGCGGCGCAAGATATCGACGCTGATGGCGTTGAGCCGCAGAAAACGCTCCGGCGCGAGCAGGACCCAGGTCTTGCGGACCTGATCGTTCTTGAGTTTGACGCCGCGCAACAGATGCGGGCGGGAGTGGCACGTCAGTTCCACATCGGTCACGACCGCGCCTCCGCCGTGTCGATGCGCAACCCGTCGTGACCGATGCGCCAGCCGGCGGCCTCGACCTGGCGCCGCTCGGCGGAATCATGACGAAGCGCCGGATTGGAATTGTTGATATGGACGAAAATCCGCTGGCCGATATCGACGTCGGCGAGCGTGCGCACCGAACCGCGCTCGCCGTTCATCGCCATATGGCCCATGCGCCAGGCGGTTTTCGGCGACAGGCCCTGGCGGATCATTTCATCGTCCTCGAATGTCGTGCCGTCGAAAAACAGTATTTCGGCGCCTTCCAGTCTCTTGCGCAGAGCGTCGGTCATTCGCGCGCAGGAAGGAATATAATAGAAACGCCGATCTCCATCGCGGATTTCGAGGCCGACCGTGCTTTCGCCTTCGGCTCCGAGTTCGATCTCCGCCTCGTTGCGCGATTCCATATAGAGCGGAATTTTTCCCGGCGTGGCGAAAGCGGTGATGGTGAACCCCAGGCCGGTGTCGACGGACTCGTCGAGAGCGATCGGCCGGCGTTGGACGAGGTCGGCGTTGAGCACGCCGAAAACGCCGCCCTCGGTATGCGCCATGACGCTGCGTGTGGCGAAAAGGGCGAAAGGCTGCATTTCGCGCATGACCAGAAGGCCCGCTATGTTGTCGATGTCGCCGTTGGGCGCGAACACCGCCTTGATCGGCGAGTGGCGCGGCGCGCATTTGGGATGAAGTTCCGGATTGGAGATGATCTGCTGGCGAAGGTCGGGGGTCGCCGACAACACAACCCAATTCTCGCCATCGGCGCTGACCGCGACGCTGCATTGCGTTCGCGCCGTCAGGCGGCCGTCGCGTCGATAAGCGAGACGACAATTCTCACACAAACAATTCCATTGCGGCAGGCCACCCCCCGCCGCCGAACCCAATATCAGAAATTGCACGTGACCGACCTCAACCCAAAAACCGCAAACGACGATCCATCCGAGTTTCTGGCGCTTGGCGCATTTCCGGCGCGTGGGATTCTTGCGCCTGGGAAATGAAGCGTCCGGCGGCTAAAAACACTTTAGGAAGCTCGCCGCAAGTTTCCGACAAATTCCAGACTATTCGCCGCCGCTCCGGACCGCTTCGGCGCAGGGGTCGTTTCAACGCCCCCTGCGCAACAGGCTTGCCTCAACCCTCGCTTCGATCAGAGCGCAGCGGACATATAGCTGGTGACTTCCATGCCGACGCAGATTTCGCAGGCCTCGGGGGCGGTCCAGGTATTTTGCGTGCTAACTTCGGTCATGCTTTTCCTCCTTGGCGACAGGCTCGATACAGGCGAGTCCTCGTGACTTGGGGTTGCCGCTTCTTCCGCGAAGACTTGTCGATCGTTTCGATTTCCCCTCGCTGGAATGTAGCCCTTGCTTTGCAATCGTCTACGGCGCCAAAGTAGGAGGCGAGCATTTCGGGGCCGGTGTATTTGTGCGCCGCAATATAAAAGGCGTGCAGTGCGGGATAAATTTGGGCGGCGATGATTGCTATACGAATATATAAGGTGTCGCCGACGATGCTTGCCGGCGGGCAATGGCACTAAAGAGCAGTATCGGACCCAAGTTCGTCCGGCTTAATGTGGCCGCCGTTAAAAGCGGGATTGACGATGCGCTCTGGTTTTTATCAGGGCAAGAAACTTCGGGGAAAGAGCGCGGGGATGGCGCTGCTCGCTGGCGGACTGGTTTCGCGGCCTTCGAATGACGTGGGCGCCATCCAGGATGCGCCTTCGTGCAGTGACGGCCGCCCCTCGAAATTTAAGGCATGCTCTTGAATTTTGGCGTGCGTTGAAATCTGGGGCGGGTTGTTTGTCCCGGCTTCCGCTGTCCGGCATGTTCGGCGGGCGCGAGAAAATCGATCCGTTTTTTGAAAATCGCCGGCAGGCGAAAGCATAGGGAGAAGGTTGATGTACCAGGAAGCTGTGACCAAACTGACGGGTCAGAATCTGATCAAGACCAAGTTCGACAATTTCATTGGCGGCAAGTGGGTTGCGCCGGTTCTCGGACAATATTTCGACAAGGTCTCGCCGGTCAGCGGCAAGGTGCTGTCGCAGGTCGCCCGCTCGACCGCCGAAGACATCGAACTCGCGCTCGACGCCGCCCACAAGGCGAAGACCGCCTGGGGCCTCACCCCGCCGGCCCAGCGCGCCGGAATTCTCCTGAAGATCGCCGACCGGATCGAGGACAATCTCGGCACGCTCGCGCTGGTCGAAACGCTCGACAACGGCAAGCCGATCCGCGAGACGACCTATGCCGACGTTCCGCTTTCCGCCGATCACTTCCGTTATTTCGCTGGCGTGCTGCGCGCCCAGGAGGGCGGCATTTCCGAAATCGACCACGACACCATCGCCTACCACTTCCACGAACCGCTGGGCGTCGTCGGCCAGATCATTCCGTGGAACTTCCCGCTGCTGATGGCCTGCTGGAAGCTGGCCCCCGCGCTTGCCGGCGGCAATTGCATCGTGATGAAGCCCGCCGAACAGACCCCGATCAGCATCCTGGTGCTGATGGAGTTGATTGGCGATCTGCTTCCCGAGGGCGTGCTCAATATTGTCAATGGTTTCGGCGCCGAAGCCGGTAGGGCTTTGGGCTCCAGCAAGCGCATCAACAAGATCGCCTTCACCGGTTCGACGGTGACCGGCCGCACCATCGCGCATTACGCGGCCGAGAACCTGATTCCGGCGACGCTTGAACTGGGCGGCAAATCGCCGAACATCTTCTTCGCCGACGTGATGCAGGAAGATGACGACTTCTTCGACAAGGCGCTGGAAGGCTTTACCCTGTTCGCTTTCAATCAGGGCGAAGTCTGCACCTGCCCCAGCCGCGCGCTGGTCCAGGAATCGATCTACGAAAAATTCATCGAACGCGCCGTCAAGCGCGTCCAGGCGATCAAGCAGGGCAACCCGCTCGACATGTCCACCCAGGTCGGCGCTCAGGCGTCGCGCCAGCAGCTGGAAAAGATCCTGTCCTATATCGACATCGGCAAGCAGGAAGGCGCGCAAGTGCTGACCGGCGGTTCGCAGGCCCATCTCGGGGGCGATCTGGCGGAGGGCTATTACATCAATCCGACCGTCTTTCACGGCAACAACAAGCAGCGCATCTTCCAGGAAGAAATCTTCGGCCCGGTTCTGGCGGTCACGACCTTCAAGGACGAGGCGGAAGCGCTGGAAATCGCCAATGACACGATCTTCGGCCTTGGCGCCGGCGTGTGGACCCGCAACGGCAGCCGCGCCTACCGCATGGGCCGGGGCATCCAGGCCGGTCGTGTCTGGACGAACTGCTATCATGCCTATCCGGCCCACGCCGCTTTCGGCGGATACAAGGAATCCGGCATCGGCCGCGAAACCCACAAGATGATGCTGGACCATTATCAGCAGACCAAGAACCTGCTGGTGTCGTACAGCGCCAAAGCTCTCGGCTTCTTCTGAGAACGGGTTAGACCGAAATAATTTGCGCGGCCCCGGTGACGGGGTCGCTTTTTTTTGACCAGAAATGCCAGCGGCGACGTTCATGCTTGCGTACAACGCGGCCAAAGCGGCGGCCCTGCTCCGGATCGTCCGCCGCAAAGCCAAACATCGTCCGTCGGGCCTTCGCTGAATCTGCCCATTTTTGCGACGCCGATTGCCGCGACAATACCCATCGGCTAAACCGAAAAGCATGATCCCATCCACCGCTCCCGTCGATCGCCTCGTCCTCGCTCTGGCGCAGGTCAATTGCCTCGTCGGCGATATTGACGGCAATCTCGATCGCGCGCGCAACGCGCGCAAAAAGGCCGCGGAATTCGGCGCCGATCTGGTGATGTTTTCCGAACTATTCCTCGCCGGCTATCCGCCCGAGGATCTTGTGCTGCGGCCGGCTTTCCAGGAGGCCTGCCGCGCCGCCGCCGAGGCGCTGGCCCGCGAGACGGCGGACGGCGGTCCGGCGGCGCTGATCGGCCTGCCCTGGATGCAGGACGGATTTTGCCATAACGCCTATGCGCTTTTGGACGGCGGCCGCATCGCCGCCGTCCGGTTCAAGGTCGATCTGCCCAATTACGGCGTGTTCGACGAAAAGCGGGTGTTCCGGCCCGGTCCAGCGCCCGGTCCCGTCGCCTTTCGCGGCGTCCGGCTCGGCCTGCCGATCTGCGAGGATGTCTGGGGGCCGGAAGTCGTCGAGGTCCTGCATGAAACCGGCGCGGAAATCCTGCTGTCGCCGAATGGTTCGCCCTATTGGCGGGGCAAGGACGCCGAGCGCCTCGCCGTCGTCACGGCGCGCGCAGCGGAAAGCGGCCTGCCGCTGGTCTACCTCAACCAGATCGGCGGTCAGGACGAGTTGGTCTTCGACGGTGGCAGTTTTATCGTCAACGGCGATTGTTCGCTCGGCGGACGGCTGCCGTCCTTCGTCGAGACGGTGGCGAAGGCGGCGTTCGAGCGGCGCGACGGCGGCTGGATCTGTGTCGAGGCGCCCGCCGCGCCCGTGCTCGAGGACGACCGCGCCGATTATGCCGCCTGCGTGCTCGGCCTGCGCGATTATGTGGCCAAGAACAGTTTTCCCGGAGTTGCGCTCGGCATGTCGGGGGGCGTCGATTCGGCGCTATGCGCCGCCATGGCGGCGGACGCGCTGGGGCCGGACCGCGTCCATGCGATCATGCTGCCCTATCGTTTCACCTCCCCGGAATCGCTCAAGGACGCTGCCGATTGCGCGACAGCGCTTGGACTGCGCTACGATCTGCTGCCCATCGCCGCCGCCGTCGAGGGCGTCGAGACGGCGCTGGCGCCGCTTTTCCACGGGCTGCCGCGCGGCGTGACCGAGGAAAACATCCAGGCGCGGGTGCGCGGCATTTTGCTGATGTCGGTCTCCAACAAATTCGGGCCGATGCTGGTGACCACCGGCAACAAGTCGGAAATGTCGGTCGGCTACGCCACGCTTTACGGCGATATGAACGGCGGCTTCAACCCGATCAAGGATTTGTACAAGACCGAAGTGTTCCGCCTCTGCGCCTTGCGCAATGGCTGGAAACCCGAGGGCGCGCTCGGCCCTGATGGGCTGGTTATTCCGCAAAACATCATCGACAAGCCGCCGACGGCGGAATTGCGGGAAAACCAGAAGGACCAGGACTCGCTGCCGCCCTATGAGGCGCTCGACGACATGCTGGAGTGCCTGGTGGAGCGGGACATGCGCATTTCCGACATTTGCGCGCGCGGCCATGAGCTGGAATTGGTGCGGAAAATCGAGCGGATGCTCTATCTGGCCGAATACAAGCGCCGCCAGTCGGCGCCCGGCGTCAAGGTGACGCGAAAGAATTTTGGCCGCGACCGCCGCTATCCGATCGTCAATCGCTTCCGCGACCCCGGCGTGCCGCCGCACGCGCCGGACTTGTCGATCGCGCCGGAAGCGCCGATGGGATCGAGCGAGCGGTTCGAGGATTAGCGCTTATTGGGATGGAATGGAAACCCGCCGGCATGAGCCTGCAGGTTCGCCTTAGCGAAAAAAACGACTAAAAACAAGATACTATGGGTCGTTTTTAATTTATCGCATCAGAAAAACTCAGGCCGCGCCGTCCACCGTCTCGTCGGCTTCCTCGCGCACCGACATGGAATTGCCGAGCCAGACGAAATCGTCGCCGAGCCAGCCGTCGATCCAGATCACCGGGAACAGCAGATCGCGCAGCAGGTAGTTGAAGGGCGAAAGCAGGTTTGTCGGCCAGCGCAAGAGCCAGTTGCCGAAGGCTTCGGGCAGATGATAGAGCGCGGCGACCGCCGCGGCGACGCTCCAGGGCTCGAAGCCGAAGTCGCGCGCCGCATAGGCGCCGGCGAGCATGGGCAATAGCGAACAGGCGAGAATTTCCGGCGCATACATCTTCGGGAAGGAGGCGCGGCGCAGGCGCGCCCAGCGGGTCTGGCGCTGGTAGACGGCGCGCAGGGTGCGCGGGCCGAGCGGCTGGCCGAACGGGCGATCGACCAGAACGACGGTCATGCCGGCGTTGCGCACCAGTTTGGTGGCGGCGGCGTCCTCGGCGATTTCGGAAGCCAGCGCAGCTATGCCGCCGGCCTGTTCGACGATCTCGCGCCGCCACATCATGCTCTTGCCCTGCGCAAAACCGACGCCGAAGGCGTCGGCGCAAAACTGCCAGCGCGCCTGGAAGGAATTGAGGAAAGCGCATTCAAGCTGGGCGGCAAGCCCCTGCGCCATGACGCCGAGCGGCGGCGAGCAGACCAGCCCGACCTTGGGTGTGAAGCGGACCAGCATCTGCTGGAGATAATCCGTCGGCGCCAGAACGTTCGAATCGGCCAGCACGATCCACTGATGCTTCGCCGCCTGCCAGCCCTTGAAACAATTGTTGAGCTTCGGGTTGGGGCTGATCGGGTCGTCGCCGACCAGCAGGCGGCCGCGTCCCGCCGGTTGCTCGCCCAGCAGTTGCTTGATCAGCGGGATGATCGGGTCGTTTTTCTTCTGGACGCAGAACAGCACTTCATAATCGGGATAGTCGAGTTCGAAAGTCGAGCGAAGCGTCAGTTCGGAAAAGGTTTCCAGCCCGCAGACCGGACGCACGATGCTGACCGGGGGGGTGGAATTTTCAAGCCCGGTGGCGAGCAGTCGCCGGCCCAGCGGCTCGGTGCGGAGGCGGCAGCGCCAGCCCGCGACAGCCAGAGAGAAGAGATTGAACAAGATCATGAAGAGGCAGAAAGCTGCGGCTATCGTTCCGGTCATTCCTGCCAATCTCTCTCTTGAATTGCGGACGGAATTGTTCGGGGGGATACTACCTGTTGCGCTTATGCGCAATTTTTTTCACGTTTCTATGACAATTCCGGGGCCAAGGTGACGCGAGGGCTCAAAAGCGCTAAACCATTGCCGTCATGAATCAGTCCGTCAAGTCCCCTGCCGATTTCGTCGTTCCCGTCGTGCGCTTCGCCCCGTCGCCGACCGGTCGCATCCATATCGGCAATGCGCGCACGGCGCTGTTGAACTATTTTTTCGCCTGCAGACACAGCGGAACCTTTCTGCTTCGCTTCGACGACACCGATTCCGAGCGTTCTACCGAAGAATATGCGCTCGGCATCGAGGTCGATCTCGCCTGGCTCGGCATCGCGCCCGACCGCAAGATGCGACAGTCGGAGCGTTTTACGCTCTATGACGCGGCGGCGGCCAAGCTGAAGGCTTTGGGTCGGCTCTATCCCTGTTTCGAGTCGCCCGAGGAGCTTGAGCGCAAGCGCCGCCTGCAGATTGCGCGCGGCGCGCCGCCGGTTTACGACCGCGCCGCCCTGCGCCTGAGCCAAAGCGAACTTGCCGCGCTGGCGGCGGAAGGCCGAAAGCCGCATTGGCGTTTCAAGCTCACCCCCGAAGTCGTGCAATGGGAGGACCTGATCCGCGGCGCCAGTCATATCGATTGCGCCTCCTTGTCGGATCCGGTGCTGGTGCGCGAGGACGGCTCCTATCTCTACACGCTGCCCTCGGTGGCCGACGATATCGACGCTGGCGTGACCCACATCATCCGCGGCGAGGACCATGTCACCAATACCGGGGTGCAGATCCAGCTTTTCGAGGCGCTCGGCGCGCCGCAGGCGCCGCAATTCGCCCATCACAACCTGCTGACCGGCGCGGACGGGCAGGGTCTTTCCAAGCGCGCCGGCGCCCTGTCGATCGCCGGACTGCGCGAAGCGGGGATCGAATCGCTCGCGGTCGCGGCGATGGCGACGCTGACCGGTTCTTCCATCGCCGTCCAGCCGGCTTACAGCCTTCCCCAACTGGCGGGTCTGTTCGATCTCGGCTCGATTTCGCGCACCAGCGCGCGGTTCGACGAGGAAGAATTGCGGCATTTGTCGCAGCGCGTGCTGCACGGCCTGTCCTACGATCACGTTCGGGAACGGCTGCAGGCGCTGGAAATCGTCGGGCGCAAGGCCGAACCGCTCTGGCTTGCCGCGCGAGGCAATCTCGAGAAGTTTTCCGATATTGCCGTCTGGCGGCTGGTCGTCGAGGGCGAGATCGCGCCGCAGGCTCTGGAACCGGATTTCGCCGCCGCCGCCCGGGCCGCCCTGCCGCCGGAGCCGTGGGACGAATCGAGCTGGGGTCTTTGGACGCAAAGCCTGAAACAGGCCACAGGCCTCAAGGGCAAGGCGCTGTTCCATCCCCTGCGGCTGGCGCTGACCGGGCATGAATCCGGTCCGGAACTGGCGAAACTGCTGCCGCTGATCGGCCGCGCCAGGGTTTTGGCGCGATTGTCGGGGAAGAGCTGAAACTTGGCAATTGGCTGCGGGCGAAGCGCGTCAAACTGTCCGCGCGGTTAAAACTCTGGCGCAATCCAGGAAAACTCCGGCAATTGCGTGCGCGCGAAGGTGAATTGCCGCCTTGCGTATTGGCGGCTGTCGCGTTTGCCTTTTTGCACGGCCTCTTCAAGCGACAAGTCGCCGCGCAGATAGGCGGCGAGGCCGGGAACGCCGACCGCGCGCATCGCCGGCAAATCCGGATCGAGCCGGCGCGCCAGCAGGCGGCGGACCTCCTCGATCGCGCCGGCCGCCATCATCGCATCGAAACGCGCGTCGATTCGACGTTTCAACTCGGTCCGGTCCGGCGCGATGAACCGGCATTGGCACATTTTAGCGTCGAGCAGAGGTTTTTCGCGCGCGCCCTGCAAAGCGGCGAGCGGCGCGCCGCTGGCGGCGAAAATTTCCAGCGCGCGCAGCAGGCGCTGCGGGTCGCTTGGCCGAAGCCGCGCGGCGGTTTGTGGGTCCAGTTGCTGCAATCTGGCATGCAGAAGTGCCGGCGCGACGCCGGCATATTCGTCTCGAATACGCGCGCGCACCTCGTCCGGCACCATCGGGATGGGCGAGAGGCCTTGCAGCAAAGCCTTGAAATACATACCAGTTCCACCAACAAAGATCGGCAGCCGGCGCAGCCGGCGGGCCTCTTCCAGCGCCCGCTCGGCGTCTTCGAGCCATTGGCCAACGGAATAATTGCGTTCGGCGCCGATATGGCCGAAAAGCAGATGCGGCGTATCCTTGGTTTCCTCTGGGTCAGGGCGCGCCGACAGGATCGCCAGATCCCGATAAACCTGCATCGAATCGGCGTTGATCACGACGCCGTTTTCCTCCCGGGCCAGTTCGATGGCGCGGGCGGACTTGCCACTTGCCGTCGGTCCTGCGATGAGCACGGCTTGAAATTCACCCAAGAAATTCACCCAAGACGCAAAAGCTCCCCTTGTCCGATCACCTCGTGACCCATCCTTTCATGACTCATGTCGCCACTCTGGTCGGCGCCGCCGGCGCCGGGACGCTGACGCCCGAAATCCTGGCCGCGGCCGCAAGGCGCCTCCCCGGCGCAGGCGAACCCATCCTGCTCGCGCCGGGCGAGGCGGCGGACATTCCTTTCGCACCGGGCGCGGCGCATGGCAATCGATCCGAAGCCGCCTTCGCCGACGCCGGCTATTGCAAGGCGGCGGTCTCGGTGCTGCGGATCGGCCTTGGCGCGCCGCCGCTCGATTTTTTCGTGCAGCCGTTGGCGGGAAGACGCAAGAAATTGCTGCTCGCCGACATGGATTCGACCATGATCGGTCAGGAATGTATCGACGAACTGGCCGATTTCGTCGGATTGAAAGCGAGGGTGGCCGCCATCACCGAACGCGCCATGCGCGGCGAAATCGCCTTCGAACCGGCGCTGCGCGAGCGCGTGGCGCTGCTCGCGGGCCTTGACGCCGGCGTGGTGGACAATGCCATCGAGGAACGCATCACCCTGACCCCCGGCGCAACGGCGCTGGTGCGGACCATGCGCGCCCATGGCGCCTATACGGCGCTGGTTTCGGGCGGCTTCACCCTTTTCGCCTCGCGCATCGGCGAAAAGATTGGTTTCGATGAAAACCGCGCCAATGAATTGCTGGTTGAAAACGGCAGGCTGGTCGGCGCGGTGCGCGAACCCATCCTCGGCAAGGCCGCGAAACTGGCGACCTTGCAGGATCTCGCAGCCAGGCTTGAGCTTGCGCTGGACGAGACCCTGGCGATCGGCGACGGCGCCAATGATCTCGCCATGCTGGAGGCGTCCGGCTTCGGCGTGGCTTACCGGGCCAAGCCGGCGGTCGCAGCGGCGGCGCAGGCCCGCATCGACCATGCCGACCTCACCGCGCTGCTTTATGCGCAGGGATTTCGCAGCGATGAGTTCGTGACGGATTAGGCGCCTGTTTCCGAACAATCAGCGATTTCAGCGACGGGAAAAATCCTCGGCCCAGCTCGGGCGGGCGCCCGCCTTGGCGGCGATGGAGGGAAGCGCGTCTTCGGCCGCTTGCCGAATCTTGCCCGACAGGCCGGGTTGAGCGCGGTAATAATCGTCGCGAATGGCGATCACCGCCGGCGTCGAAATCGACTTGATGGCGCTGAACCAGCCGGATTCGAGCGTCGCGGTCGCGTAAAGCGGGCGGGCGTTGAATTGCAGCGCCAGCAACCTGTCGCTCGGGCGCAGATCGACGAATTTGTAAACCCGCTTCCTGGTCTTGGGATCGACCGTCTCGCGCACCTCCTGCAGCAGTGGCGACTGCGGGCCGTCCATGACGAAGAAAGCGTCGAGTTCACGGTCGCGCAGCTTGTTGAGCGCGGTGGCCGAACCGTCCGGCTGGATGTCGATGATCTGCTTCCATTCGGGCGTATTGGCGAGGATCGCGCGCAAGGTGGCTTCGCCGCCCGAACCCGAACCGCCCGCCGCGACACGCAACACGGCGCCCGGTTTCAAATGGCTGACCAACTCTCCGAATTTGCTCTCGCCCGTCTCCTCGCGCACCACCATGAAGCCTTGATAGGGGTATAGCGGCGAGCCGAGGGTGACGACTTTTCCCGCACAATCGGGTTTCGCCGCGCGCTGGACGAGCACATCGAACTGCACGACGGCGATCTGCACGTCGCCTTCGCAAAGGCCATTGACCGATTCGACGCTGCCTTTCGACTCGAGCGGCTTCAGGCGCACGCCGACGGGCACGGTCTTCGCATTGATCTCCGGCACGACGATCGCGCAATTTTCCTTGTCGATCTTGCCGCACGCGATCTCGACTTCGGCCGATTGCGCGGCGTCCTTGGCTGCGCGGCGATCGGAAAGCGAATCCGCCGCTGCGGGGCCGGCAAGCGAGAAGCAAGCGGAAAGGGCAAGGCAGAGGCGAAGGATATGCGGCATTTGTGGGCTCCAGAAGCTCGCAGGCATCGCGCGCGATGGGAGGCGGCGGCGAGGTTTCGTGCTACAGTGTCGAGAAGGAATGTTACGGATTTGCGACACCCGCCGCACCGGCGGAGGCTGGAGCGGGCCGAGCCGGGTGTGTGGTTTTATGCCGAAGCCTTTCGGGAGCCAGGCCCATGACTTTTGCCGCACTCGATCTCGCGCGGATGCAATTCGCCTTCACGGTTGGCTTCCATATCGTTTTTCCGGCTTTTTCGATCGGGCTGGCCTCTTATCTGGCGGTTCTCGACGGGTTGTGGAACCTCACCGGGCGCTCCGTCTATCGCGACCTGTTCGATTACTGGAAAAAAATCTTTGCCCTCAATTTCGGCATGGGCGTCGTCTCCGGCCTGGTGCTGAGCTATCAGTTCGGGACCAACTGGAGCGTGTTTTCCGACAAGGCCGGGCCGGTGGTCGGCCCGCTGATGGGCTATGAGGTGCTGACCGCTTTCTTCCTGGAGGCGGGGTTTCTCGGCGTGATGCTGTTCGGCGAGGGGCGCATCTCGCCAAAACTGCGGCTGTTCGCCTCCTGCATGGTGGCTTTCGGCACCGCTCTATCGGCGCTCTGGATCACCGCGGTCAATAGCTGGATGCAGACGCCCGCCGGCTACGGCGTCAACGAAGCCGGACAGTTCATCCCGCTCGACTGGTTCGCCGTTATTTTCAACCCCTCCTTCCCCTACCGCTTCGTCCATATGGTGCTTGCGGCCTATCTCACCACGGCTTTCGCGGTCGGCGGCGTGGCGGCGCTGCATTTGCTGCGCGGCGCGGGGACTCCCGCCGTGAGAACGATGTTTTCGATGGCGTTGTGGATGGCGGCGCTGGTCGCGCCGGTCCAGATTTTTGTCGGCGACGAGCACGGGCTCAACACGCTGAAATATCAGCCGGCCAAAATCGCCGCCATGGAGGGCCATTTCGAAAGCGGTAGCGGAAAACCGCTGATCCTGTTCGGCTGGCCGGACGCGCAAACCAGGAAAGTCGACTATGCGGTGGAGATCCCCCATTTGGGCTCGCTGATCCTGACCCATCAATGGAACGGTTTTTTGCGCGGACTTGACGCCTGGCCGAGGGAGGCCTGGCCGCCGGTCGCCATTCCGTTCTGGAGTTTCCGCCTGATGGTCGGCATCGGCTTCGCCATGTTCGGCCTCGGCCTGTGGAGCCTTTTCGCCCGCTTGCGCGGCGCACTCTTCACCGATCGCTGGCTTCAGCGCGCCGCGCTGGCTCTTGGGCCGGCCGGCTTTGTCGCCATTCTCGCAGGCTGGACGACCACCGAAGTCGGGCGCCAGCCCTATACGATCTATGGCCTGCTGACCACGGCGCAGTCGGCCTCTCCAGTGGGGGCGCCGGCGCTCGTAGCATCGCTTGCCACCTTCGTCGTCGTCTATCTGACCCTGTTCGGCGCCGGCATTTACTACATGGCAAAGGCGATGAACCGGCCGCCCGAGCCGCATGAGTCGGGCGATCTCGGCGGCGGGCCGCTGCGCGCTTCGGGAATCACTCCGGCGCAGCAGGCGGGAGCGGGCCGATGAACGCGCTGTTCGACCTTCCGACCATCTGGGCGGCGTTGATCGCCTTCGCCGTCTTCGCCTATGTCGTGCTCGACGGCTTCGATCTCGGCATCGGCGTGCTTTTCCCCTTGTTCGAAGGCAAGGACCAGCGCGACGAAGTCATGAACTCGATCGCTCCGGTGTGGGACGGCAACGAGACGTGGCTGGTGCTGGGCGGCGGCGGCCTTTTCGCAGTATTTCCGCTGGCCTATTCGATCATCATGCCGGCGCTTTATCCGCTCGTCATCGCCATGCTGCTGGGGCTGGTGTTTCGCGGCGTCGCCTTCGAATTCCGCTTTCGCGCCGGACGCTCGGCCTTCCTGTGGGACTGGGCGTTTTTCCTCGGCTCGCTGGTCGCGGCTTTTGCGCAGGGCGTGATGCTCGGCGCCCTGGTGCAGGGGATTACGGTGGCGGACCGCGCCTATGCCGGCGGCTGGCTCGACTGGCTGACGCCGTTCAGCCTGCTGACCGGGGTCGCCCTCGTCAGCGGCTATGCGCTGCTCGGCGCTGCGTGGCTGATCCACAAGACCGAATGGCTCACACAGCGGCGCGCTTTCGCTTTGGCCCGGCCGCTCGCACCGCTGATGCTGGCGCTGGTCGCCGCGGTCAGCCTGTGGACGCCCTACCTCAATGAGGATTACTGGCGCCTGTGGTTCGGCTTTCCGGGCAATCTCCTTCTCGCGCCGCTGCCGCTCGCCGCCGGCGCGGTGGGGCTCTGGCTGATCCAGCAAATCGCGAGGGAGCGGGAGACAACGCCCTTCTTCGCGGCTCAGGCGCTGTTTGCGCTGTGCTATATCGGCATAGGCATCAGTTTCTATCCGTACATCGTGCCGCGCACCGTGACGATTGCGGCGGCGGCGGCGCCGGATGCGAGCCTCAAATTCCTTTTGGCAGGCGCGGCCGTGATGATCCCGGTGATCTTCGCCAATACGGCCTATGCCTATTACGTTTTTCGCGGCAAGACCAATGCCTCGGGCGGCTATCATTGAACGAAGCCGCCATCAGCGCACGGCCCAGCCGCCGGACAGAGGAAACACCTGTCCGACAAAACAGCGCGCCGCCTCGCTGCACAGATAGGCGACGAGGCTCGCGTCTTCCTGCGCGCTGACGAGGCGTCCAAGCGGGACTTCGCGCTGCAATCTCTCCTGAAAGCGCGGATTGGCCTGCACCTCGGGCGGAAAATAGGTCAGATTATCGACGAAATTCTGGGCGATAGCGTTGATCTGGATATTGTCCGGCGCCAGTTCGACGCCGGCCGCCTGCACGAAGGCGAGTTGCGCGCCGCGCGCCGCGCTATAGGTCGAGGCGCGTTTCATGCCGCGCAATGCCGAGGCGCTGCCCATGACGACAATGCGGCCGCCGCCGCGCTGTTTCATGCCGGGGATCGCCGCCCGCAGCAGACGGGGCAGGGGATCGACCATGACTTCAAAGGCCTCGCGCCATTCGACCTCATCGACATCGACAAGGGTGGTCGGAGGGGCGGGCAGGGCCAGATTGATCACCAGCGCGTCAATCGCGCCGGCGGCTTCCACCGTTGCCCGCGCGGCTTCCGGCGCACGCAGCACGCGCGCATCGGCGACGACGTCCGCGCCGCGCGCTGCAAGAAACCGGCAGATCGCCGGCCCCATGAAATCCTCGGCTTGCGTCACCAATATGCGTTTGCCTGCAACATCCGGCATGTCTCGCCCCTTTCCCCGCGTCGAAAACGCCTTGACGCCGCGTCCCTAACACAGCATGGTGCCGAGCATGACGAATTCGAATATTCCTTGCCGGATTTCGATTATCAGCTAGCACCTCGCTGGCTTGCGCCGTCATGTCTCCCAAAAAATATCGTGAGATCGACGCCCAGGCCAGCGCCAGGGAGAATTTTGTCGGCCATGACGCCATTGAAACTTTACAACACGCTGACCCGCGAGCGCGAAAGCTTCGCGCCGATCGACGCCGACAATGTGCGGCTCTACGTCTGCGGCCCGACGGTCTATGATTTCGCCCATATCGGCAATGCGCGGCCCTTGATCGTATTCGACGTGCTTTATCGGCTGTTGCGGGAAATCTATGGCGCGAGCCATGTCAAATATGTCCGCAACATCACCGACGTCGACGACAAGATCAACGCTCGCGCCGCCGAGCGCGGCATCTCGATTCGCGAACTGACCGAAGAGACCAATCGCATCTTCCAGCAGGATGTCGCGGCGCTCCACTGCATGCCCCCCGACGTGCAGCCGCGCGCCACCGAACATATCGCCGAGATGATCGCGATGATCGAAAAGCTGGTCGCCAATGGCCATGCCTATGCCGCCGACGGCCATGTGCTGTTCGACGTGCCCTCGATGGCCGATTACGGCCAATTGTCGCGCCGCCCGCTCGACGACATGATCGCCGGCGCCCGCGTCGAAGTCGCGCCCTACAAGAAGGGCGAAATGGATTTCGTGCTGTGGAAGCCCTCAAGACCGATTGAGCCGGGCTGGGAGAGTCCCTGGGGCCGGGGGCGTCCCGGCTGGCATATCGAATGTTCGGCCATGTCGAACAAACATCTCGGCGAGGTGTTCGACATTCACGGCGGCGGCATCGATCTGGTGTTTCCGCATCACGAGAACGAAATCGCCCAGTCGCGCTGCGCCTTCGGCCATGATGTCATGGCCAATGTCTGGATGCACAATGGTTTCTTGCAGGTCGAAGGCGAGAAAATGTCGAAAAGCCTCGGCAATTTCGTCACCATCCACGAATTGCTGAACAGCGAAACATTCGGCGGACGGCGCTGGAAGGGCGAAGTCCTGCGCCTCGCCATGCTGCGCAGCCATTATCGCCAGCCGATCGACTGGACGGTGAAGGCGCTGGAGGAGGCCGAAAAGACGCTGTCGCGCTGGTATGGTCTGTTACGCGCGCAAGGTGTGACGGCTGCGAGCGCGGCGCAGGCCCCCCTGCGCGAAAGTTTTTTGGCGGCGCTGCTCGACGATCTCAATATCGCGCGCGCCATCGCCGAATTGCACGCGCTCGCCGCCAAGGCCGAACCGTCCAAAACCCGGACCGGCAAGGCGGAAGCCGAAAAGCTGGCGCGCGCCGCCGGGCTGTTGGGATTGTTGCAGGACGATCCGGCGGAATGGGAGGCCAGGGCGTCGAGCGTCGAAGTCGACGAGGCGGCGGTGCGAAAGCTGGTGGCCGAGCGGCTGGACGCGCGGAAAACCAGGAATTTCGCCGAATCCGACCGGCTGCGCGATCTGCTG
>NZ_CAIUXT010000144.1 GCF_903903185.1 uncultured Rhodoblastus sp. | reverse complement strand
GAGTATTTTACTCACCTATCGCCCGACCAATTCAGGCGCAAAATTTCTGCGGGTGAGATCGAGATTCCAATGGTCGTGCTTGGCAATGGTCAGAAAGCGGCCCGAGGAATAGCTCTCATAGATCTCGCTGGCTATCTCGACCGTCAATGCGAAGTCGCTCGCAAAGAACTCAGGAAGATCCGGACATGACTGGCGCTACGACGTCCAGCCATTGCCAGCCGACGTATTTATCTCCTACTTGGCGGATATGCGTGTAGCGCTTCAGCGATTGCCACGACCTATGCCCAGAAACTGTGGCGACATGTGGAATTGTCAAACCCTTTTCGAACAATCGCGAAACGCCTTCATGGCGCAGATCGTGAAAGTGCAAATCCTGGAGTGGCTTATCCCCTTGGATCAGGTCGACCTATAGGTAGCGGCCGGAGGCCTTGACGGTGCGGCGATATGTTCCTATTTTGTTCCTATGTCGAGCCGCTGGAAAAATGATCGCCCCATGTCTCGAACCGCCTTCGCCGAGCGGTTTCCTGACAACGCGGCCTGCGCCCGCCACCTGTTCGAAAAACGTTGGCCAAACGGCTTTGTCTGCCCTAAATGCCAAGGTGCCAAAGCCTGGGCACTCGACTCCAAGCCATTCACTTTTGAATGCGTTGGATGCGGCCGCCAGACGTCCGTCACCGCCGGTACGATCTTCCATCGCAGTCATCTACCACTTCTGGCTTGGTTCCAGGCGATCTACGCCGTCGCCAGCCATTCCAACGGCATCTCGGCGTTGCAACTTCAAGCGCAGCTGGGCCTCGGTTCGTATAAGACCGCATGGCTGATGCTGCAGAAACTGCGCCGGGCGATGGTCGATCCTGACCGAAGCGTCTTGGAAGACATCGTCGAGGTCGACGAAAGCGATATCCCCTACCGCACCAAAGCCGACCCGATCGCCGGCGGCCAAGGCCGCAGCGCGATTGGCAAACTGCACATCATCGGCGCAATCGAGCTTTCGCCCGAAGGTCAACCGCGCCGTATCCGCCTCGCGCCGCTGGAAAACTTTTCCGCACCCAGTATCGGCGCCTTCGTCGCCGGCGCTGCTGAGGCTGGCGCCACCGTCCTCAGTGACGGCTTCTCGGCCTACAAAAGCCTGAAAGGCTATAACCACAAGCCGAAGGTCGTCGGAAAAATGGCGGCGCACGTCGTGATGCCGTGGATCCATCGAGTCTTCGCCAATTTCAAGCGATGGGCGCTCGGAACCTATCACGGCGTTCGAAAGCCGCACCTCCACCGCTACCTTGATGAGTTTGTCTTTCGATGGAATCGGCGCCGGCACATGAAGTCGTCGTTCGATACGCTGCTCGAGATCGGACTGAGGATGGCTCCAGCGGACTACTGGGGCCTAATCGGCAGGACGTCTCCGAACAGGATTTAGCGTTCCAATTAATGGGGAAATAAGCAGAAGATTCTTTGAAGTTTCAAACTCTTAATCCTATAATCTCATTAAAGATCCATTCATGGTTTTTACCCTAAGGGCTCGACAGTGCAAGGTATCCACGTCAGCGCCATTTTGGCGGTCTTTTTCCTTGGTTCATTTTCGGGGCAATTATCCGCAGCTAAAGAAGCAGCGGAGAGATCCGCTCGTCCCGCCCAATGTTTTCTTGAAGTGAATGGCGTCCATTACATGGGCGGCAATTGCTCGTTCACCCCGGTCGGCAAAAACGGCTCTTTCCGGATCAAGACCTCCAAGGGCTTAAGTGCATCAGTCACGGTGACAGAAAATTTAATTGGCGATGCAGTTTGGAACGACGCCCATGGCGTAAGTGCCAAAACCGTTATCCTTGGCGTCGCTTATGGCGACGGGAAAGGCTGTTGGAGCAACTTCGATCCGGATGATCAAACCAAGGAATTTCACCTGTGCGCGTGGGACAAGACGGAGAGGCTGTACCTCGGTCCAACTCCCGTCGAGCAGCCCCCCCACAAGCCTCGCCTGGGGCGAGCGTACCGGAATGTATGCGCGGATAATTTCCAGTACGGGTCTCGATACCGAACATGCCGTCGTAACGGCTGAAAAAGATCGAGACGGTGCTATCATTTGGTGTCGCGTAAATGGCAATTATTCAATTTCCTGTATAGAAGATACATTGAACAATTCTCCCCGAAAGGCGACGTTGCATGCCGATTGCAAAACGAAGAAATACACCGACTTTTCTGGTCGTAATCTCCAAGATTTGGACGACGACATCCTGAATCTCGATTTCAATGAAAAACTTGGAAATTCGTCTGCCGGCGGCACACATATCGCCGAGACCGCCTTCAAGGCGCTTTGTCCCAAGACCTGGCAACAATCGAATTAATTACAGACAAATCCTGATTCCAGACAAACATCCAGATATTGAGCCACCGGAGTTAAGGGGATAAGCCGCCAAAATATTATAAATTTTCTTGACGTAAGCCATTCTCTTTTTTTAAATGGAGATTCTGCAGTAAATAGTGGCATATTCACTATATCTAACCTCCATTTTACGTATTTTGGCTTATGCTTTCTCGGTAT
>NZ_CAIUXT010000143.1 GCF_903903185.1 uncultured Rhodoblastus sp. | reverse complement strand
TCCCTCGGCTTCGCGGCTTTGGTAGCAGATCCAGCTTGAGACGCCGGCGTTGAGGTCTTTGAGCAGCGACAGGGAATCGGTCGGCTTGCCGCGAACAAAAGCGCAGGCCCAAGCCATCAGGCGTCCCAAGGGATCGGGGTATTGCTGGACCGCCAACGCGCCGAGGTCGCTCCACTCGTCGTACGTATAGAGAAACGGCCAGGAAATCGCCGATGGGGCGATGTCGAAAACGGGCCAGAGTTCGGCTCCAAGCTGGAGTTCCGTAAAGCTGTCGATCACGAGATGGTCGGCCAAGGCCTGAAACGTCGCCGTCGCCACCGCGTTGCCGAACACGTCCTGCGCCCAGTTCACGGAAGCGGCGGGCGCGATCGTCACTTCGTTCGAGATCAAGCGGAGATCGCGGCTCTCGCGTGGACGAAGCATCAAAAGGTGAGGGCCAAGGCTGACCGGCTGACGGTAGCGATAGACTGTCCTGTGATGGATGTTGAAAATTTTCGATGGAAGCTCCGGCATGATGGGGCATGGCGGCCATTGGATGGTCGCCTGACTTCCGATTGAGGCGCGACCGTGATCTTGCATGATCAATTGCTCCGAGAACTCTATTTCCATGTATGGCTTTCAATCCCCTGAGCGCGGCGCCGGTTTTGGACCTCTTCGGCGCAGCTCCAGCCGGAGCGGAACCCGCGCCGAAGCCAAGTTAGGCGCAAGCGCGCCATCGAGCATTGTTTGTAAATCGGGTTACTCGGCCGGGAGCGACGACCGCGCGGTCTGGCGCAGGAAACGCGCGCGCAGACGCGGAGCAAGCATCCACGAGAGCGGCGCGGACAGAACTGCGCTGACGCAGATGACCCATGGCATCAGAGTCATCGCCAGCGCCGACAAGGGCGTCGCCAGCACCAACACTGTCCCGACGCCAAACAGGACCGCCTGAACCATTGTGTAGATGAGAATCGAGATTTGCAGCCGGATCGACATAGACAATCTCCATCAAAATCTGGAACAGCCTGGCTTGACAATTCGCCTGTGGAGTGAGGGGACCATCTCAAACGGCCAATGTATCCACAGACAAAAACGCTATTATCATTCTTCTCAGAAATACTTTTCTGTAGCGGAATAATACTACGTCATGCTTAAGCTCGTTTTGTATATTACAAGATATTTACGCTGGCGCGGCAGGCTCGGAAATTACCTATTGTCCGCTACGGCCAGCTTCGCCCGGCGCGCCGTCGATGCGCGATCGGGGCAAACGCCTGCGAAACGCGAATCCCTTGCTCGGCGAGGATCGCGCCGTTTGGTTGCTCCCGCGTTGCGTTATGCGAGCGATTCCCCAAGCGCGACAAGATGCGATCGAGGAGAAACCATGCGGAACCTTTTTGCCCGATCCCGAAATGAAATCGGATCACGCGCGCCGGCGGCTCCGCTCCCGTCCGCAGGCGGGCGGCGAAGCGGGCAGCCAGTCGGTCGGCGGTTCAAGGGGTATTACTTTTTCTCCGCACCGTGGGTGGCGAGCAAATCCTGCATATCGCTGGCGTGCTCCTCCTCGACCGCGAGAATCGACTCGAGCATCCACCGTGTGGCCGGGTCGTCGTCGCCGAAGAAGCGGATCAGTTCCCGATAATGGTCGACGGCGATCCGTTCGGCGATGAGATTCTCCTTGATCATCGCGACCAGATTGGATCCGATGGAATATTCGGACGCCGACCGGGCGGCCAGGCCTGAAGGATTGAAATCCGGCGCGCCGCCGAGCTGGTTGATGCGTTCGGCTACGGCCAGCGCATGTCCCTGTTCTTCCTTGGCGTGCTGAGCGAACTCCGCCTTGACGCTTTCGCTGGCGATGCCAGTGGCGACGATGGAGTGCTGAGTGTAGCGCAGAACGCAAACCAGTTCGGTGGCGAGAACGGCTTGCAGAATCTCGATGTTGCGGGCGACGTCGCCGATGTAGGTTTCGCTTACGGCGCCCTGCTCGATGTGATGACGGGCCCGTTCCCGCAGGGATTTGACGTCGCTGATGAAATGCGTCGCGTCGTGCTTCTCGGCGGCCGTTGCATGTTTCATGGCTTGCTCCTGGTTCGGTTGTGAAGCTTTTGCGAAATTCCCGAAAATTTTGGCGCCGATGAGCCTATCCGGATAAGGCCAGGGGCTTGAACCGCGTCGACAGAGATTCGCTGCCGCCGCAGTTCACTTCTCGCCGCCGAAGCCCGGAAGAGCCTTTTTTCGGTGACATTTTCCATCATTTGGACATTCCGCCCCAAAGACTGGCGCTGGGAATGGGAGGCGAGCGCGCCAAGTCCCCTTGTTAGGCGCGGCGGTATCGAGTGACCTGGTGAAGGCCCTCCGACGGTTGGATCGGGTAACCGTCGTCGATTTTCGCGCCACGAGGATGGCAATCCGTCACGCTTATCGCGCAATGGTCCTAAGCGTAACGATCGGCGACCCGGTCAAACAGACCCGGAATCTACTCACGGCAAATACAATGCGAGATCGGGTCGAAAATCTGCCTCGACACCTTCGAAGAATTCAATATTTCCTGTCCCGAAGCCAGCAACGCGCGCCGCCATGAGTCGCAGAAATATTGAAAAGTAACGCAAGCATGACAGCAACCGGGGCTCCTCTTCTGAAATCCTGAAATCCGGCAAAGGGCGCCTGAGTAGTTTCCGATCCTGCCTTGCCGCTCGGCGCTGCTGATAAAGTTTCAAGTATTGCGGGGCCGCGGAGCCAATTCAGCGGCGCGGCAAGCAACAGGAGGCTCGAATGGTTGACAAGGATCGGATCGCCGGATCGGCGAAAGAAGTCACGGGCGCTGTCAAGCAGGCGGCGGGCAAGTTAGTCGGCGATGTCAAGCTGGAGTCGCAGGGCGCCGCCGAAAAAACCGAAGGCAAGATTCAAAATGCCGTCGGCGGCTTGAAAGACACGATCAAAGAGACGTCGAAGGCTGAAAAGCATTAGGCTTCCGCCCGATGTCGCCCCGCCCAACGCAATGCGGGCGACGGCGCGAAGGGCGGCGCGCCGCGGTTCATGCAGCACGCCAATGAACGGTTGCGGCCAACAAAAAAAGGACATTTGAAAATGTCGATAGGCACAATTCTCCTTGTTATCCTGGTCATCCTTTTATTGGGTGGGTTTTCCGGGGTTGGCGGCGGCCCATTCTACGGCACGGGCTACTATGGAGGCGGTGGTCTCGGCCTCGTGGTTATTGTCCTGCTGGTATTGCTTCTGCTTGGCAGAATTTGACTCCGCGAGAACCTGTCCGCGGAAGGCAGATGCTCAACGCAGAACGCCCGCGGCAGCTTTTCGCGGGTCCTGGTCGATGCGGTTTGTTGCGAGAGTCGATGACATGAACAGGAGTCGCAAGCGGTAGCTGGCGCGACAAGACGCGGTGTCGGATTGCGCCCTTGAACGCCGCGCTGGCTTGGTTGATCGCGCCCGGGGCGCGCGGCGCGAAGCTGAAGAATTCCTTTCCAATCATTCCCGCGCACGCGCTGATCGTCGTGTGCCATCCGGCAATGGAGGCTGCTATGGGACGTGGTATTTTGCTCTGGCTTCTGGGCGTTCCAATACCGGTCATCATCCTCATCGCTCTTGTCCTTCGATAGGGAGATTGACTTTGACGATTTTGGAAATAGCCGATCTCGCCAGAGAAGAGTCCCCGATTGATGACGAAGCCTCCGCTTCGGCCATCTCCTGGAGCGCCGTCTTTGCTGGCGCGATCGTTGCGGCGGCATTGTCCCTTGTCTTGTTGCTGATGGGCTCCGGCCTGGGACTCACCATGATTTCGCCATGGTCGAGCCGTGGAGTCAGCGCGACGACGTTTGCTGTATCGACAGCCATATGGTTGATCGTCGTTCAATGGCTTTCCTCAGCGCTCGGCGGTTATCTCACGGGACTGTTGCGAACAAGATGGGGTGGAGTTCATACGGATGAAGCCTTCTTCCGCGACACGGCGCACGGGCTGCTGATGTGGGCGCTCGCCACCGTCTTGCTGGCCGGAGTTCTGAGTTCGGCGGCCTCGGCAATTGTGTCTGGAGGCGCCGGCGCGGCCGCGTCGCTGGCCTCTGGACAAGCTCAAGGTGCGGCCGATTCCGCAACCGGCAGGGCGACAAATGCAGCGGGTTTGCCAGCCGAATATTTCATCGACCTGATGTTTCGCGCGCCGGCGGCTTCGTCTTCCGCCTCCGACGCTATTGTAGCGATCCAGAATGGGACCGCGCCCCGGGCGGAAGCTTCGCGGATTCTCATTGTGAGCGCCGCCTCCGGCTCGGTGTCGGCTGCTGACAGAAGCTACCTCGCGCAACTCGTTTCCGCTCAGATCGGGCGGCCCGCCGCCGATGCGCAACAGCGCGTAGATGATGTCCTTGGCCAAATCGATCAGGCCAAAGCAAAGGCAAAGGAAACAGCGGACAAAGCCCGCAAGGCGGGGATCACGATGACGCTTTTGATGGTGCTTTCGCTGATCATCGGCGCTTTCGTCGCCAGCGCCGCGGCCGCGCTTGGGGGGCGTCGGCGGGATGAGGCGTAAGAGCCCAACCGTCGACCAGGACGGCCAGGCGGTTCGGTCTCAGGGTTGGATCAGCGCGAAACGCCAGCGTCACGGCTTGAGACTAGGTTATCCGGGTGGGCGCCTCTTGTTAGCGAGGGAAGGCCGATGATTCCCCGACGTGCCGCAAAGGACTTCCCGGTGGTATGCGTGGGCGGCTCCGCTGGGGGCCTCGACGCCTATACCCGATTGCTCCAGAACCTGCCGAACGACATGGGAGCCGCCATCGTCATCGTCAATCACTTGAGAATTGTCGCCACGCATTTGCATGAGATTCTCCCCCGCTTCACCGGGATGCGTGTCGAGATGATCACCGACGGATTGGTTCTTCGGCCAAACCATGTTTTCATCATTCCCGCGCAACGCGACTTGCATGTTCTCGAGGGAGAGTTCCATCTCAAGCCGATTTCAAAACCAAGGGGATGGCCGGATGTCATCACGGTTTTCCTGCGTTCCCTGAAGCAGCATTGGAACGGCAAAATTATCGCGATCATCGTCTCCGGCTATGATGGCGATGGCGCGGCGGCGCTTTGCGGGATCAGGGAAGTGGGCGGCATCACCATTGCGCAAAAGCTTGATACCGCCAGCCAACCCGACATGCCCGAG
>NZ_CAIUXT010000142.1 GCF_903903185.1 uncultured Rhodoblastus sp. | reverse complement strand
TAGGTCGCTGGAGCGATCGCGCATGGTCGGCGCGTCCGGTTGCGATGCTTGGGAGTTGATGTTTGGCGAAGGCTCTTATTGCGTTGATCGTTGATATGGGCCGAATCCGATAGCTCCGAAGATAAAATCCTCGGGCGTGACCTTTTGCCCCAGCGCCTCCAGAGTGCGGCGCCAGCCAAGGTAATTGGGCAGGTTCTTCGTCGCGACGCCATGGAAGGGGCGTAGCCATTCCTTGAGGCGGCCGTGGTAGGCATTGACGTTGTTGATGTGAAAATCGGGTGCTTGCGGGTTGGGCTTGCCGGGCATTGGCAGGATGTGGGTTGGGATGCCAGCCTTGCGGGCGAAGGCGACAATCGCCGCGCCACCGTCGCAACAGAATTCGTTGGCTGATGTGACGATGCCGCCAAGTGCCGCTGAAATCGACACGCGGTTCAGTTTCGGCAGCACCGCATCCGTGGTCGCGCCCTGGCGGTCTCGGGCCACGAGGACCGGAATCTGTTCGGCGGAAAGCCCACGCTTGGCCGATGTGCCGCCTCTCTTGCGCGCCTTCCGCGGCATGCCGGAGCGCTTGCCTTTGAACGATTCCAAAATAAAGGTTTCGTCGCCTTCGACGATCCCCGACAACGCCTGGGGCTTGTCGCCGGCCAGAGAAGCCAAAAACCGATGCCTCCAGCGAAAGGCCGTGGTGTAGTCCACGTCGCAACGTTTCGCGGCCTCGGCGATGCTGACGCAATCGATCATGGCCTGCGCCTGTTCCGGCCATTTGTCCTTCATGCGTAAACCCGACAATGGCGTTTTCGTCAGCGCGTTGAATGTTCGCTGACAGCTTTTGCACCGGTAGCGCGGCAGAGCGCTCGCCTTGCCCCAACGCACAACATCGCTGCTCTCGCAATGCGGGCAACCGATGCTGTCCACGCGGCGTTGCCCAAGTTCAGAGACAATATCGACGCCAAGCCGGTTCACCGGCGGCGCCACCGGAGATGGAGCAAAGGTCGGCGGTTGGCACGGCGCTGCGGGCGCGCCGCTGCCCGCCATGTTCATACCCAAAGGCGGCCCGATCTCGATGGCGTCGCAATCCGAAGCCTCGAATAAGGCCAGCGCCTGCCAAGCCCGGCGTCGCTGCGGCGGCGTCAGCGCCGCGATCCCGCTCAGCCAGCCGTCAAATTCCGCCACGTCCATGGTGGGCCCCCTACGTCACTGGCGTCCACAATAGACGATATCAACAATAAACGCCATGAGAGCCAAACCATATGCTCAGCGGCGTGTGACTGCGCTCCATGACTGTCCCCGCCATCAAGCCCGTCTGGCGGCGGCATTTGCGGCAGGTCAGGACGCCCGGGCGCGCGGCGAGACGGAATGGTTCGCCGATTTCCCGGCAATGTGGGCAGATGAAACCCTCGGCCCATCTGGCCTTTTCAAGATAGCCAGCGCAGGCCGCGTCGTCGGGGAAGAGCCGTTGGAATTCAGGGAGGGATTTCGGAAACGCAAGTTCGGCGCGGTCGAGAACGTCCATGGGCTAGCTTTTCTCATCCGCTTGCACACGCACAAAATCTACCCCTAGTGGGTGTATG
>NZ_CAIUXT010000141.1 GCF_903903185.1 uncultured Rhodoblastus sp. | reverse complement strand
GATGGCGGCAAGGACGCCTTCGTCCACATCAGCGCCGTCGAGCGCTCCGGCCTCAGCCAGCTGCGGGAGGGCGACAAAGTCTCCTTCGAACTGGTCGCCGACCGCAAGAGCGGCAAGATGTCGGCCGAAAAGCTCGAAATCGTGAGCTGAAGTCATTTCCCCGCAGGTGAAAGCCAGCGGGAGCAGGCAACAGCGGGAGGCGACCGCAAGCCGCGTCGTCGGCGCCTGTCGCCAGATCGAACAATTGGCCTTCGCCGGCGGGTCCAGACCCGCGATGCCGGCGAAGATCGTTCGCGCCTTTTCGGGTCGACCACGGATGTACTGGCGACCGGCTGGCCGCGAACGATCCTCCGGGCCGGCGATCTGTCCGGCACGCGAGGGAATTCGAACCTCACGGCAAAAAGCGCTCGGCGCTTGCAGAGCCCCGCGCCTTTCCAAGGTTGCGGGGTTTTTGTCTTTTACGCCGGCGCCTGTCCGGGATGCGCCATGCATCGAACTGGCGGCGGCGAGGCGTGTCAACAAGCGATTTTTCGATCCAGGGAGCTCCGGCTTTTTGGGAACATGTGCTTACGCGTCTCGCAACGGCGCGCGACAGGAGTGTGTCATGGTCAAGGAACAGAAGCGCGGCAATCGCGAAGCCAAGAAGCCCAAAGCCGTCAAGACGGCGGCCGCCGTTGCTCCCCCCTTGCTGGCGGCGGGCAAGCTCACGCCGATCAAGCCGCCCAAAAAGGGCTGACTTTCGCCTGTCCTGGTTGTTGCGGCATGGCCCGCGCGCCGAACTTTTTGCTGCGCCCGGTTTCGCCGCGCGCCGCAGCCGGGTTTTTCAAAACGGGATTCTCCGGAATTGAAAATCCGAAGATGCTTAAAGAGGAACATCCCATGCCCGCGCGCACCACCGAAACCCTGGTCACCTTCCGCCGCCCATTCCATTTGTCGCAATTCGACTCCGCGCAACCGGCCGGAACCTATCGTCTCGTCACCGACGAGGAAGAGATTTCGGGCCTGTCGCGCGTCGCCTTTCGCCGCGTCGGGACGACGTTGCGTCTGCCGTCGCTCGAGACCAAAGGCGGCCCCGAACAAATGGTTTCCATCGACGCCAGCGAGTTTGGGATCGCATTGGCCGCCGACGGCGAGGAAAGGTGAAACCATGGCCTTCAAGACAAAACCGCTGCGCTATCTGGGCGGAATTTCCGGAAACGGCTTTGTCCAGCACAATGGCGAAAACATCGCGGCGGCGAAATTCGATCTCGACGGCTATTTTCGCCCCAACATCGGCGTCACCGGTTGCGGCGAAATCCAGCTTTCCGGCGACGCGCTCAAAAGCCTGTTCGGTCGCACCGACCTGCAATTGCTGACCGACCGGGGCCTCGTCCTCGCTTTGCGTTTTTCCGACCCGACGCTGGGCGAGGCCAGCGAAGTCGCAGCCGTTGACGTGACGGGAGAATTTCCGACGGCGCCCGAGCAATGGCGCGGCCAGGAGCCTGTTTCCGCGCCTGTTCAAGAACCGGTTCAGGGATTGGAGTGAGCATGGCGCAAGCTTTTCCGCCTCTTGGCCAGGAATACGAGCCCTTCCTCTACGCCGTGGTGTGCGACGAAGGCAACGGCATGCCGCTGACGATGGTTTCCGCGATCGCCCGCTCGGGCGCCGATCCCTGGAAGGAAGCCGCGCGCCTCGCCAAATTGCCGAAAGCCGTGGCGCTCGAAGCGCTGGCGCGCGTGATCCCCGATCAAGGCGAAGCCGATGGCGAAGCCATCGCCAACCGGCTTTTATCGCTTCTTCCATCCGCGCGCGAAGAGATCAAACTTCCCTTCGTCGGCGCCAGAACCGCCGCCTTCAAGACCGAGGCCTCAGAGACTTCCGCCTTCAGGGACGCCGCACCGCGCGGCAAGCGCCTCATACCGGTCGCCATCGCATTGGTGCTCGCGCTGGCGCTGCTTGGCATTTTCAGGAAGACGCCGCCTTTCGACGCCTCGCAGCGCCCGCCCGCCGCCTCCGCGCCGGTCGCCGACAAAGCCAATCCATGACCTTAAGGGGCCCGTCCCATCGGTCCCGGACGCAAAGTCGAGCCTGCCGGGACATCGGGCGCATCTCCATTTCCGATCCGAGGCCCTCGTGACCCTGTTTTCGCCAAGCTTGTTCGGGCGCGCGCCCTCGCCCTGGGACAATCCGGAACCTGTTCGGGGGGAACTTTTCAGCGCCGAGCGCATGGAGGAACATGCGCGAAGCCTCGCCGTCGCGCAAAAGGTCACGCCGAAGCCGGCCAAAGGGCATCCGCTCGCAGGACGTCTCGCCGAGAACGGGGCCACCCTGCTTGCCGCCTACAAGAGCCTGTTGCAGGGAACCGCCGATGGCGTGGCCGTAACGCCGGCGGCGGAATGGCTGATCGACAATTACCATCTCGTCGAAAAACAGATCAGCGAAATCCGCTCGGATCTGCCCCCCGGCTATTACCGGCAATTGCCGAAACTCGCGGAAGGGTCGTTCAAAAACTACCCGCGGGTGCTTGGCCTGGCCTGGGCTTTTGTCGCCCATACCGACAGCCGTTTCGATTCCGAATTGCTAGTCGGCTATGTGCGCGCCTATCAGCAGATCCAGCCGCTGACGATCGGCGAATTATGGGCGGTGTCGATCACGCTGCGGATCGTCATGATCGAAAATCTGCGCCGCCTCGCCGAGCAGATCGTCAAGGGCCGCGCGGCGCGCCAGCGGGCGGACGATCTCGCCGACCGTTTGCTTGGAGTAGCCGGCAAAACCGCCCAGCCGCTGCGTACAGCGCTCGCCGGGTACGAGAACGACGTGAGCGCGGAAGCCTTCGCGGTGCAACTGATCCACAGGCTGCGCGACCAGGACCCGCGCGTGACGCCGGCCTTGACCTGGCTCGACCAGCGCCTGGCGGCGCAACTCACCAGCGCCGACATGGTCGTGCGCGCGGTCCACCAGCGACAGGGCGCGACCAGCGTCTCGATGCGCAACATCATCACCAGCCTACGCCTGATTTCCGATGTCGAGTGGAAGGATCTGTTCGAGGAAGTCAGTCTCGTCGACGAGACGCTCGGCGCCGACGGCGGTTTCCGCGACATGGATTTCCCGACGCGCAATCTTTATCGCACGGCCATCGAGGAACTGGCGCGCGGCTCCAACGCCGCCGAACTTGATGTCGCGCACAGCGCCATGGCGACGGCCAAGCGTTTTCATAACGTCGCGGCGGCGCAGTCCGACGAGCGCAAGACCGATACCGGCTATCATCTGATCGGCGACGGCCGCCCTCAATTCGAAATGGCGATCGGTTATCGCCCGCAAGCGCGCAAATGGCGCGCCCGCCTGCGCCGGTCCTCAAGCATCGGCGTTTACGCCGGCGCCATCGCCCTCGCCGCGCTCGTCGTTCTGGCCGCCGCGCTGGCCATCCTGGCCGCCGCGGGCCTTTCGGGTTGGCCGCTCTGGATTCTCGCAGGCCTGGGCCTGATCCCCGCCATGGATGCGGCGGTCGCCCTGGTCAATCGCGCGGTCGGTTTCGGCTTCCAGGCCAATCTGCTGCCGGCGCTGGAGCTTGCCGCCGGCGTTCCCCGGACTTTGCGCACCCTGGTCGCCGTGCCGACGCTGTTGACCACGCCGAAAGCGATCGAAGAGCAGATCGAAGGCCTGGAAATCCACCATCTCGCCAGCCCCGAAGGCGATCTGCATTTCGCGCTGCTCTCCGACTGGCTCGACGCGCCAAGCGAAAACATCGACGACGACGCGGCGCTGCTCGCGGTCGCGGCAAAGGGCGTGGCGCGGTTGAACGCGCTTTATGGCCCGGCGCCCGGCGGCCCCCGCTTCCTGTTGCTGCATCGCCATCGCGTCTGGAGCGACAGCGAGCAGCGCTGGATGGGCTGGGAGCGCAAACGCGGCAAATTGCACGAGCTGAACCGGTTCTTGCGCGGCGACGGCGATACCGGCTTTGTCCATATCGATGGCGCGCCGCCCTTCGCGCCCCCCGAAACGCGCTATGTCGTCACGCTCGATGGCGACACCCGCCTGCCGCGCGACGCGGTGCGCCGGCTGATCGGCAAGATGGCGCATCCGCTCAACCGGCCGCGTTTCGACTCGGCGCTAGGGCGGATCGTCGAAGGCTATGGCGTCCTGCAGCCCCGCGTGACCCCGTCGCTGCCGGTCGGCCTCGAAGGCTCGCTGTTCCAACGCATTTTTTCGAGCCTGAGCGGCATCGACCCCTATGCCTCGGCGGTTTCCGACGTCTATCAGGACATGTTCGGCGAAGGCTCTTATGCCGGCAAGGGCATTTACGACATTGACGCTTTCGAGGCCGCGCTCCAGGGCCGGGCGCCCGATTCGACTTTGCTGAGCCACGATCTGTTCGAGGGCGTGTTCGCCCGCGCCGGGCTCGCCTCCGACGTCGAAGTCGTCGAGGAATTTCCCGCGCGCTACGACGTCGGCGCGCTGCGCCATCATCGCTGGGCGCGCGGCGACTGGCAGCTGCTGCCCTGGATTTTGGGGCGCGGACGCAAAACCGCCGGCGCGGCGAAAAACGCCGCCATTCCGGCGATCGGGCGCTGGAAAATGCTCGATAACCTGCGCCGCACGCTCGTTGCGCCCTCGGCCGTCCTCGCCTTGCTCGCCGGATGGCTGCTGCCGTTCCACGCGGCCCTCGTCTGGACCGGCTTCGTGGTCGCAACCATCGTCCTGCCGCCGATGATTCCGGTCATCATGGCGATCCCGCCGCGCAGCCCCGGCATCACGCTTTCCAGCCATTTTCGGGCGCTCGCCGGCGACCTGAAGCTGGCCCTCGTTCTGTCCGCGCTCACCCTCATCTTCCTGGCCGATCAGGCCTGGCTCATGGGCGATGCGATTTTACGCACCCTGTATCGGCTCTATGTGAGCCACAGGAACCTGCTCGAATGGGTTCCCGCCGCGCAGGCGAGCAAAGCCCGGCGGCTCGACCTGCCCGGCTATTATCGCCGCATGTTCGGCGCCGTGGTCATCGGCGCGCTGGCCCTGATCGCCGGCTGGATTGGCGGAGGCGAAAACCTATTGCTCGCCGGCGTGTTCGCGGCCCTCTGGCTGGCATCGCCGGCCGTCGCGCGCGCCGTCAGCCTGCCGCCCCGGTTCGCCGAAAGACAGGCCCCGTCCGCCGACGACGCGCGGGCCCTCCGCCGCACCGCTCGCCGCACATGGCGTTTTTTCGAGACCTTCGTCACCGGCGCCGACAACATGCTGCCGCCCGACAATTTTCAGGAGGATCCGACACCGGCCCTCGCGCATCGCACCTCGCCGACCAATATCGGCCTTTACCTCCTGTCGGTGGCGAGCGCCCGCGATTTCGGATGGATCGGAACCGCCGAAACCGTCGAGCGGCTTGAGGCGACATTGGCTACGATGAACCGCATGGAACGCTTCCGCGGCCATTTCTTCAATTGGTACGACACCCGCGATTTGCGGCCGCTCGACCCGAAATATGTCTCTTCGGTCGACAGCGGCAATCTTGCCGGGCACCTGATCGCGCTCGCCACGGCCTGCCGCGATTGGCGAGGAGCGCAATCCGGGGCGCCATTCGACGCGACATCGCGCCTCGCGGGCATAGCCGACGCCGTGGACCTGACGCGCCTGGAGGCGGCGCGCCTGCAGGACGGCCGCAAGACCCATACGGTCACCCAGACCGTGCCCTGGCGACAACTCGACGAAGCGCTCGCTACGCTCGCCGCCACCGCGCACGAGACCCTTGCCGCGCCCGATGATTTCGTGCTTCGGCTGGAAAAGCTCAAGGGTCAAGCCGGCGCCATGGTCGACATGGCCCGAGCGCGGGCCACCGAACGCGGCGAAGAAGCCGACGCCGACTTGCTGTTCTGGGCGCAGGCCTGCCAAAACACGATCGCCGCGCATCGCGCCGATCTTGCGCGCGACGCCGACGACGCGAGCGCCTTGCGATTCCGGCTGGCGAAGCTGGAGAAAGCCGCCCGCTCGATGGCGATGGCGATGGACTTCAGTTTTCTCATCGACCGCAAGCGCAATCTGCTGTCGATCGGCTGCGAGGCGCCCGATGGGACGCTCGACGTCAATTGCTACGACCTGCTGGCCTCCGAGGCGCGGCTGGCGAGTTTCTTCGCCATCGCCAAGGGCGATATTCCCGCCCGCCACTGGTTCCATCTCGGCCGCTCCGTCACCCCGGTCGCCAAGGGCGCCGCACTGATCTCGTGGTCGGGATCGATGTTCGAATATCTGATGCCCGCGCTGATCATGCGCGAACCCGCGGGAAGTCTGCTGGACGCGACCAACCGCCTCGTCGTCCGGCGCCAGATCGATTTCGCCAAAAACCTTCGCATGGCTTGCCCCATTCCATGGGGCGTTTCGGAATCGGCCTATAATGCGCGCGATCTGGAGCTGACCTATCAATATTCCAATTTCGGCATTCCGGGCCTCGGGCTCAAGCGCGGTCTGGCCGATCATTGCGTCGTCGCGCCTTACGCGACCGCTTTGGCGGCCATGGTCGATCCCCATGCGGCGCGCGAAAATCTGCAAATCCTTGCCGAAGTCGGCGCGCTCGGCCGCTACGGCTTTTACGAGGCGCTGGACTATACCCCGGCGCGCGTGCCGGCCGGCCAGCACAGCGCCATCGTGCGCGCTTTCATGGCGCACCACGAGGGCATGACCATCGTCGCCATCGCCAATGCCGTGTTGGGCGGCCGAATGCGGGCGCGATTCCACGCCGAACCGATGGTGCAGGCGACCGAACTCCTGTTGCAGGAACGTATTCCGCGCGACGTCGCCATCAGCCATCCCTGGGCGGCGGAAACCAAGTCCTCGGCCAGGAAAGCAGGCGATGTCGAACCGCTCGGCGGACGACGCTTCACCGGCGCGCATCAGTCGACGCCGGCGACGCATCTCCTGTCCAACGGCCTGTTTTCGACAATGCTGACCAGCGCCGGCTCCGGCTACAGCCGCTGGGGAAAGCTCGCGCTGACCCGCTGGCGCGAAGACGCCGCCCGCGACGATTACGGCTCCTATATTTTTCTGCGGGACACGCAAAGCAATGTGGTCTGGTCGGCGGGCTTTCAGCCGAGCGGGCGGGAACCCGACGCCTATCGTGTCGCCTTCGACGAGGACCGGGCGGAATACACCCGCCGCGACGGGTCGCTGACGACAACCATGGAAGTGCTGGTTTCCTCGGAAGACGACGCCGAAGTGCGGCGCGTCGCGATCGTAAACGTCGGCGCCTTCAGTCGCGAAGTCGAAATCACCTCCTATGCCGAACTGGTGCTGGCGCCGCAGGCGGCGGATATCGCGCATCCTGCCTTTTCGAAATTATTCGTCGAGACGGAATTTCTGACCGACGTCGGCGCGCTCATCGCCACGCGGCGCAAACGCGATCGCGACGAGCCGGACATCTGGGTCGGCCAGCTTGCCGTCGTCGATGGCGAAACCATCGGCGGAACGGAAGTCGAAACCGACCGCGCGCGCTTCCTCGGGCGCGGCCAGGGAATCAGGACGCCCATCGCCATGATCGACGGACGCAAGCTTTCCAACACCGTCGGCGTGGTGCTCGATCCGATCTTCGCGCTGCGCCGGCGCGTGCGGATCGCGCCCGGCGCGGTGGCGCGGATTTCGTTCTGGACCATGGCTGCCTCAAGCCGCGATATCCTGCTCGACATCATCGACAAGCATCGCGACGTCACCGCTTTTTCACGCGCCACGACCCTCGCCTGGACCCAGGCGCAGGTGCAATTGCATCATCTCGGCGTAACGGCGGGCGAAGCCGCCCTGTTCCAGCGTCTGGCGGGCCATGTGGTCTATGCCAGCCCGACCTTGCGCCCGCCGTCCGAAGCCATTCTTCGCGGCGCCGGGGCGCAATCGGGGCTCTGGACGCATGGCATATCCGGCGACCTGCCGATCGTGCTGCTGCGCATTTCCGACACCGACGATATCGACATCGCGCGCGAGTTGCTGCAGGCGCACGAATATTGGCGGATGAAGCAACTCGCCGTCGATCTGGTGATCCTCAACGAGCGCAAGTCCTCATACGTTCAGGATCTTCAGATCGCGCTCGAAACCCTGCGCCGCAGCCGCCAGATGCGGCGCCGGATGCGCGGCGAGGATTCCGCCGGCGGCGTGTTCGTGCTGCGCGGCGACCTCATTTCCCCCGAATCTTCGGCCCTGCTGGAGGCCGTGGCGCGGGTCGTCCTCGTGGCGCAGCGCGGCGGGCTGTTCGCGCAGCTCGACCGGATCTTCGAACCGGAGGCGCCGACCGAGTCGATCTCCCGCCAGGCGCCGCCAGAAGCCGGCATTCCGGATTGGGCCGGCAGGATGGATTGGGCCGTCAGGCGAAAATGGACCGGGAGACGAAAATGGTCCCCAAGGCGAAAATGGGCCACGAAGCAGGATTGGGCCGACAATCTCGATCGGGCCGCCGGGCGAGATCCGGCGGTCCCGACGCCGTCGAGCGAAAATCTGGAGTTTTTCAACGGGCTTGGCGGGTTCGCCCGGGATGGCCGGGAATATGTGACGATCCTCGGACCCGGCCAGGCGACGCCCGCCCCCTGGATCAATGTCGTCGCCAACGAGAGCTTCGGCTTCCAGACGGCGACGGAAGGCGGCGGCTGCACCTGGTCGCTCAACAGCCGCGAAAACCAGATCACGCCCTGGTCGAACGATCCCGTCTCCAATCCTCCGTCCGAGGCGTTTTTCATTCACGACGACGACAGCGGCGCGACCTGGAGTCCGACCGCCCTGCCGATCCGCGTCGAGGCGGCGACCTATGTCGCCCGCCATGGACGCGGCTACAGCCGGTTCGAACATGCGAGCCACGCCATCTCGTCCGATCTCACGCAATTCGTGCCGATGGACGCGCCGGTCAAGATATCGCGTCTGACACTGCGCAATCTCTCGGACCGCGTCCGTCATCTGAGCGTCACCGGCTATGTCGAATGGGCGCTCGGCCCGTCGCGCCCGGCCGGACTGGCCTTCGTGACGACTGCGCTCGATTCCGCGACCGGCGCGATCTTCGCGCGCAATCCCTGGAGCGGGGCTTTTGGCGCGCGTGTCGCCTTCGCCGATTTCAGCGGGCTCCAGAGCGACTGGACCGGCGACCGAAGGGAGTTCATCGGCCGCAACCGGACGCTCCGCGATCCCTTGGCGCTGGCCGACGGCGGCCCCTTGTCGAATCTTTTGGGGGCCGGCCTCGATCCTTGCGCGGCGCTGCGCACGAGCCTCGCGCTGGCGCCGGGCGCGAGCGTCGAAGTCGTCTTTTTGCTTGGCGAAGCCGCCGATTCGCTCGAAGCGCGGCGCCTGATCGCGCTTTATCGCGGCGCCGATCTCGACGCGGTTTTCGCCGAGGTCGGCAACTATTGGGACGATGTGCTCGGCGCCGTCGCGGTCAAGACGCCGGACCGGGCCATGGACATCATGCTCAACGGCTGGCTGCTCTACCAGACCATCGCCTGTCGCCTCTGGGCGCGCTCGGCCTTTTATCAGGCCAGCGGCGCCTATGGTTTCCGCGACCAGTTGCAGGACGGCATGGCCTTGTCCGGCTCGCGCCCGGCCATGACGCGGCAGCATATTTTGCGCGCGGCGGGGCGGCAGTTCGTCGAAGGCGATGTCCAGCATTGGTGGCTGCCCCATTCCGGACAGGGCGTGCGCACGCGCATTTCCGACGACCGCGCCTGGCTGGCATTCACTGTCGGCCAATATGTCGAGGTCAGCGGCGACGCCGCAATCCTCGACGAGGAACTGCCGTTTCTGGAAGGCCAGACGCTGGCGCCCGAGGAAAATGACATTTTCTTTGTTCCCTCGGTCGGCGTGGAAATCGCGACGCTGTTCGAACATTGCGCCCGCGCGCTCGACAGCAGCCTGGCTCTGGGCGTCCATGGCCTGCCGCTGATCGGCGGCGGCGACTGGAACGACGGCATGAACCGCGTCGGCATTGGCGGCGCCGGCGAGAGCGTCTGGCTTGGCTGGCTGCTGTTCGCCACACTGAACAGGTTCGCCAGCCTGGCCGAAGTTCGCGGCCAGCAAGCTCGCGCGGAAAAATGGCGCGCCCACGCGCTCGCCTTGCAGGAGGCGCTGGAGCGCGAGGCCTGGGACGGCGAATGGTATCGGCGCGGCTTTTACGACGACGGGACGCCGCTTGGCTCCGCGACGAGCGACGAATGCCAGATCGACTGCATCGCGCAGTCCTGGGCCGCGCTTTCCGCCGGCGGGTCGCCCGAACGGGCCGGGCGCGCCATGGCGTCGCTGGAACAAAAGCTGATCCGGACGCGGGATGGGCTCGCGCCGCTGTTCGCGCCGCCGTTCGACAAGACCCCGCTCGATCCCGGCTATATCAAGGGCTATCCGCCGGGCATCCGCGAGAACGGCGGCCAATATACCCATGCCGCCGTCTGGTCGGTGATGGCCTTCGCCAAACTCGGCCAGGGCGACAAGGCTGGCGGGCTGTTTTCGATGCTCAATCCGATCAACCACGCCCGCACGCGGGCGGATGTGCATCGCTACAAGGTCGAGCCCTATGTCGTCGCGGCCGACATCTACGCCATTGCGCCCCATGTCGGGCGCGGCGGCTGGACCTGGTATACGGGCTCGGCCTCCTGGATGCAGCGCGCCGGCGTGGAGAGCATTCTCGGAATGCGGCTGGAGGGCGATTGCCTGTGCATCGATCCCTGCATCCCCAAAGCCTGGGCCGGCTTCGACTTCACCCTTCGGCATCGGTCGTCGCGCTACGAAATTCACGTCGATAATACCGAGGGAGTCGAACGCGGCGTCGCCTTTGCCGCCCTCGACGGCGCCGAAGTCGAAACGCATCCGCTCAGGCTGCCGCTCGCCGACGACGGCGCCACCCGACGCCTCGTCGTTCGGCTTGGATAAACGGCCGGTCGCGCCCGCGACCGGCTCGGGAAAAGCGACGGGTTGCCATCGCCGGCCCGCGCGCCGGGCGGGCCGTGCGGCGAGGTCGCTCGACTTCGAACTTGCCGGATATTATGTTGCGCGCGGCGGCGCGGCGCGGCGAGGATCGCGCCCGTTCAGGTCGCGCCGCCGCAAAACCCCTCGTCCCGCGCAAATCCCCGCGGCGCGGATCGTCAGAACCATGCCCCTTTCCGATTCCCGTCCGCACGGGAAAAAAACCGCTACGCCGCATGCAAAATGGTCGATGGTTTCGCCGACCGGGATTTGCGGCCATGTCTTCGATCCCCGCGATCCCGAAAAGCGATTTATCGTCGAATTGCTGATCGACGGCGTCCCGACCGCCATCGCCCGCGCCGAACTGCACGTTGCTCATCTCGCCCGCGACGAACCGTCCTATCGCGACGGCGACGGCTGTCATGGTTTTGTCTTCAACATCGACCGGGCGGCGCTTGGCGTCACCCGTCAGATCGAAGTCCGACTCGCCAATCGCGGCGATGTCCTCGCGCCGCCTTTGCTGGCGCCGGCTTTGGAGCCGGAGGGCGGCGACGCCAACCCCGCCGGCGCCGTGCGCTGGCTTGGCGGCCTGCGCTTCAACGGCTGGCTCGGCAAAGGCGCCGACGCGACGAGCCGCGTTCGCGCCCTGCACGACGGCCAGATCGTGGCGGAAACCATGCCTGCGCATTGGGCCCATGTCGGCGACGGCGATACGGCGCGGGCGCGCGGCTTCGACCTGTTCTTGCCAATCCAGTTCGCCGACGGCCGCGCCCGCCAGGTGCAAATTCTCGACGACCATGAGCGGGAATTGTCCGGCAGTCCCTGCGGCTTCGTCGCCTTCGAGGATGGGCTGGCGCGGTTTGTCGACCAACACGCCGCGCTCGAAGCGCAACAGCCGCGCACGAAATTGTTCGACCGGCGCGCGCCGCAGTCGCTGCCTTTCTCGATGCTGGCGCATTGGCGCGAGAGGTTTTTTGGCGCGCCCACGCCCGCGCCGGATCGGGCGGCGCTCGAAAATCCGACGCCGAAAATCGGCGTGGCCCTGATCGGCGAACGCGACGTCGAGGCCAGCGTCGCCAGTCTGGAGGCGCAGCGCGGGTGCGAATGGGTCGCCGCCGTGTTTGAGGGCGGCGGCGAGTCGTCGTTTCACAACGGATCCCTGCGCGACTTCCTCGACGGCGAGGCGAAAGACTGCGAACTCGTGGTCTTCGCACCCTGTGGCGCGGTTTTCGAGCCGACGGCGCTGGCGCAACTGGCGCGGGCGCTGGCGCTTTTCCCGGGCGCCCCGGCGGCCTATGGCGACTTCACCCTCGCCCAAAGCCACGGCGGCGAATGGCCCGTCGCGCTCCCGGCCTTCGGCTATGAGCGGATGCTGGAACAGGGTTTTGCGGCGCTGTTGTTCGCCTTGCCGACGCCTGCCGCCCGAGCGGCGGTGGCCGGCGGCGCCGAAAATCTGTTTCGCCTGTTCAATTTTTCGCAGGACGCAAGGCCTGCGGCGGGGCCGCGCCCGCCGCATCCCGCCGCTGCGACGCCCGTCCACCAGCCCGGCTTTCTGGCGCGATTGCCCCGCCTCGAAGTCGTCGCGGCCACGCAGGCGCTGGCGCTGGCCAACCGGGCGCATCTTGCCGCGCGCGGCGTTCAGGCGAAAATCGAACCGGGCGTCGGCGCGCTGTTTGCGTGCGTGCGTGTAATGCGCCGGGCGCCGCGCGGAAAAGTTTCGATTCTGATCCCGACCCGCGACCGCGTCGATCTGTTGCAACCCTGTCTCAACTCTCTCTTCGCCACGGTGGACCTCGCCCGCCATGAAGCGATCGTGCTCGACAACGACTCGTCCGATCCGGCTTCCCTCGCTTTTTTCGCGCAGATCGTCCAAAGGGGCGTCCGCGTCATCCGCGTCGGCGGTCCGTTCAATTTCGCGAAAATCATCAACAAGGGCGCCTCGATCGCCGTCGGCGACTACCTGCTGCTGCTCAACAATGACGTCGAGGCGCTCACTCCCGGCTGGCTCGATGAAATGCTCGGGCGCATGGCCGAGCCCGATGTCGGCGCCGTCGGCGCTACGCTATTATGGCCCGACGGCGCGGTGCAGCATGGCGGCGTCGTGCTCGGGCCGCATTTGGCCGCCGGCCACGCCTTCAACGAGCGGATCGACGGCGATTTCGGATATGCCGACCTTTTGTCCGCAACCCATGAAGTCAGCGCCGTCACCGCCGCCTGCCTTTTGACCGACCGCCGGTTATTTCTGGAGCTTGGCGGTTTCGACGGCCTGCATTTTCCGGTCAATTTCAACGACGTCGATTATTGCCTCAAATTGCGGGCCAAGGGGTTGCGCGTCATTCAGGCCACCCAGGCGAAACTGCTGCATCGCGAATCCGCCAGTCGCGGCCTGGACCGGCGCGCGGATCGAAAGGACCGGTTCCGGCGGGAACTGGAAAACCTGCGCGCCATCTGGGGCGAGGCGTTGATTGCCGATCCCTGTTACAGCCCCTTGCTGTCGCTCGACGAATTTCCTTTCAGCGCGCTTTCCTGGCCGCCGCGCGACCTTCGCGCGCGGCAGGATTTTTCCCCGCCGCCCCGCCTTGTTCCGCCGGGTTTCTGACCCGCGAAACGGCGCGGCGGGAAAGCGCCGCTTACGCCAGCGGCGTGATCGCGCCCAATTTTTCGAGCCGCGCGCGATAGCGTGCGCCGATCCGCGCGGGCTCGAAGGCCGCGCTGGCGGCGGCCGGAGTGCGAATGCGCGCGGCTTCGCGCAGCGCCAGGGTCGCGGCGCCCCAATCGGGGTCGGCCCAATATTGCCCTTCGCCCCAAGCATACTCACCCGCCTCGACCCGCCGTGAGGGGCCTTCGACAAGAAGCTGCTCGCCCTCGGCGAGAAAATCGAGATTGCCCGACCAATGGGTCGCGACGACCGGCTTGCGCAGCAGAATCGCTTCGGCCAGCGTGCGCCCGAATCCTTCCGAGCGATGGAGCGAGACGAGACAATCGCAACTGGCGAGCAGGGCCAGGGTTCGCTCCCGGGTCCAGTCGCCATCGATGAAAAGGATGCGCGAGTCGCCCTGCGCGAGGCGCACAAGCCCCTGCCAGCGCTCGGGATCGGCCTTACCCCGGATCGACTTGACGACAAGCCGGGGCGCGCGCTCGGAAGGCGGAAAAGCCGCGCGAAACACCTGCACCGCGCTTTCGGGATTTTTCCGGTCATAGGAAGACAGGCCGTCGAAAAAAGCGACGAATACGAAAGCCTCGGCGGGCAATCCGAAGGCCGGGCGATCCGCGCGCGACGGCGCAACGACCACCGCCGGCGGCATCAGCACCACCGGCGCAGGACTGGCCAATTCATAGGCGCGGCGGACAAAATCGCTCATCGCCCAGATTTCATCGACCAGCGCGAGACAGAACTCCAGCGCTTCGGGCCATTCCGGCAATTCCCAGGGCCAGACGCCGACGGTTCGCCGCCCAATCCACCAGACTTCGCCTTTTTCGCAAAAGAAACGCAGCGTCTCCAACGCCGAAGTGAAGAAGATATTCGTCGCATAACGCGGCGCGTCGAGGATTTCGGCGCCATAGACATGCGGCCCCAACGCGATATCGGTCCCGACGGATACCTCGACTAGCACATGCGGCACATGGGCGGCGGCAAAGGCGGCGGCGGCGCAGCGCACATCCTCTCCGACGCCCAGATGAGCGAATAAATGGCCGAGGACATTGACGCCTCCGCCTCTCGCCTCGCCGAAACCGGGGGCGGGCGCGCCGAACGAGCGATCGCGCAACCCATAGAGCGCGGCGACCTCCGGGCGCCCCAGGGCGTCGTGCAGCGCGCGATAATCCTTCACCCCCTGGGTCAGGGACCAGCGCAAAAGCCCATCCTGCCCGGCGGTCGCCTCCAGATTGAAAGCCTGCTGCAGATCGGGCCTTATCAGCCAGATGGCGACCATCACGGCGAGAAGCGGCGGCAGGCCCTCGCGCCGCAGGAAATCGACCGGCTCGAAGAACACTTCATGCCCCGGCCCAGTCCGGCGACGCTTGCCGCGCACAAAACGGGAAAGCGCCTTGCCGATAAGCGTGCGGGCGGGCTCGGTCATGGCGGCGCCTTTCCTGCCTGATGGAGGTTTGTTGTCGCATCGTGGTGGCCGGACGGGCGGGACAGCCTGTCGCGGCGCGGCACGGGAGATTAAGTCAAATGCCCGCAGGTTGCACGAGAGGCTTGGCGCGACGAACGACCCGACCAGGCTCGCCTTGCTTTTTTCAGGCTACCGACAATAATCCATCGTCCGATAAAAAAGGATCGCGAAGGCGGGACAGGCTCATGGCAATGCGGGATCGCTACCGGCCGATTACCGACAATTATAAACAACTCCTGCTGGAAGAATTGCGCAATGCAGCGCCCGTCACGGCAAGATCTGCTGCCGGCGCAGGTCGCGAGGACAAGAGGGCGGCGGAGGCGCCTTCCTATTGCGAGATCGGCATAGCCAGCGCCGAAAAATTGTCCGGCGGCAGCTTGTTGTTTCCGTCGTGGCGGCCGGAGGAGGAGGCGGGCGGTTGGTGCATCATGATCAAGCGCCAAAGCGCCGATATCGATTCATGCGACGAGTATGAAATCGTCGCGCGCATAAAACGCGACGCAAGCGGGCCCGAATTTCTGTCGTTGGCGTATCTTTGCATTCTCGACAGACAATTGGATGAGAAGACGATTCAATCCGATTGCGCGCTGGTCGAAAGCCGGCGGATCAGCCGCCGGGGCGTGCTGAAAATGTTTCTGGAATCCGGCGATAACGGTCTGCGCCATCGGCAATTTCTGGTCGTCCCGGACCCAAGCCCCTGGCTCGACGAAATCGAGCGCGCGCTTTATTGAAACAAGACCTTGCCCGAACGAGCGTTTTCCTGCGCCCTCTTCGGGGATAAGGTCGTGCGATGCGTTCCCTTCTGGTCCTTGCCTTTTTCCCTTCTCTCGCGTCGCCAGCGAACGGCGAGACGCGTTTTGACGGACTCTACCGGGCGCTGTCGCAAACCCATGACATCACCTTGCTGACTTCGACGGATTTTGGCGGGGGATTCGAGGAAATCGTCCATACGCCAGGTTACCGCGAACTGCGCTTTCCCAAGGACGCGTTATGGCGAGCGGCCTTCGCGGCGCTGGAGCGGCGGGGAGCAGCAGTCGAATTGTCGGGGCTGGCGCTTGCGCGCGCGGTCGGCGATCCGGCCTGTGACCTGCGCCGCGTCGCGCGGGAACGCGCCGCCCGCGCCGACGCCGTGATCCATCAATTTCCCTACTCGGAGCCGATTTTCGCCGATTTCTGTCCTGTCCCCGAATTTTACGATGCGCCCCATCTTGAAGCGGCCCGGCTCGGCTCGATGGCGCAGGGACCCGGCCTCGACGCCGCTCTTATCGAACTGATGCGGCGCGAAGGCGCTCTCGCGCGGCGAGCGCGGCGCGTCTTCGCCGCTTCGGCGAATGAGGCCGAAAAATTCCGGCTGTTTTACGGAGTCGATCCGACGCGCATTACCTCAAGGGGAAGGGAATTCGTCGAAACCCATTTTTCCTGGCGTCAAATCGCCGAGAAATTCGCCCGCGATCTGGAATGTCCGCCGGACGCCGGGCAGCCGGCGCCGCCGCTGGCGCTGGCGTTCAACGACTATCCGGTTTTTGACGGTTTTTCCGGGGGCGCTGAGCGAATCAGAAACCTCCACGCCAACCTGCATTGCGACGTGATCTTGCTGGCTTTCGGCGCCAACTTTGAGATTTCCATGATCTCACCGGGCGTGATGGCTGTGAGCGTGCCGAAGACGCCGGCTCACCTGAGCTTCGAGGCTGCGGTCAGCGACCGTCAGCCGGTTTCGATCGATGACGGCGTCGCCGCCCTGTTTGTCGGCGACAATCGCCTGTTGCTCGAAATTGCGGCGGCTGTCGCCCTGCGCGCCCACGCCCTGATCTTCGAACACCCCTACATGGCGCCGGCGCTGGACGAACTGGCGCCGCTTCGCCCGGACCTGCCGGTGATCTACAGCGCTCATAATGTCGAGGCGCGCCTCAAGGCCGAACTGCTGAAAAATCATGCGCTCGGTCCGACCTTCTCCCGCTTTATCCTTGAGCTTGAGAACAGGCTCGTCAAAGGCGCGCGGCTCATCGTTTGCTGCACACAACAGGACGCGGCCCATTTCGCGTCTTCGGGCGTTCCGGTCGTGCTGGCGCCAAATGGCTGCGCGCCGCCGGCGCCGGGCGCCGACCGCCTCATGAACGCCGACGCGCCGGCGCGCGCGGGCATGCGAACCGCAAAGGCCGGATTTCTGGGATCGAGCCACCCGCCCAATGTCGAGGCGGCGCTTTTCATCATGCAGCATATCGCGCCGCTCTTGCCCAACGTGCGGTTCGAATTCGTCGGCAGCGTCTGCGATCCGCTCGCCGGCCTTTGCCCCGCCAACGTCCTTCTCCGTGGCGTCGTCGACGAAGTCGGCAAAAGCCGAATCTTGACCAGCTGGGATGTCGCACTCAATCCCCTTGGTTCGGGCGGCGGATCGAGCCTCAAATTGCCCGACTACATGATTCACGGTCTGGCTACGCTGAACACGCCGATTGGCGCGCGCGGCTTTCCGGTGGTCGAATTTCGCGCGGGCCGGGTCGTGGATCGGGACGATTTCGCCGCCAGCCTCAAGGAATTGCTCGCCGATCCGGGAATGCTGGCCCGGATGGGCGCCAATGCACAGGACTTCGCCCAAAACCATCTGGGCTGGCCAACGGTCGCCGGGGCTTTCCGCACGAAATTGGGCGAGCTGCTTTCGACGCCGTGCAAAGCGCCGACGCGACCGGAACCGAGCGGAGCGGGCTTGCCGGACAGGCGTTAACGGGCCGTCTGCGGCGCGTTCGCCGACGGGGGGACTGGGAGCATGTCCGCCAGCAGCCGGTTGGGGAACCGGCGTTTCTGAACGATGGCGAAAAATCGTTCCGTGACCTCTGGGATCCGGCAGTGCTCGACCAGAATTCCAGCGTCCAGTTCGTCGCGCACGACAATCGGCGGCGCAAGCGTAACGCCTTCGCGCTCGCGGGCGAGCAGACGCAGCATGGCCATGTCGTCGACCTCGGCGACAATGACCGGTCTGATTCCGGCCAGTTCGAGAATCCGGTCGAACGCCACGCGGATATCGCTGTCGAGACTGGGCAGCAGCAGGGGCTCGGTTCGCAGATCTTCGGGAAAGCGGAACTTGCGTCCCCCCGGTCGGGGACGGCCCACCAGGCTGACGGGTTGTTCGTTGAGCAGGTGATTGCGAAGCGACGAACGCGCGTCGTGCGGCGCGGCGATATTGGCCAGCACGACGTCGATGGCGTGGGCCTCCAATTGCGCAAGCAGGTCGCGGATGTTGCCCGACCGAACAATCAGCTCGACATCGGAGCGGCCGACCAGCGGCCGCAGGAACTCCAGTTGGAAGTTGCGGGAAAGCGTCGTCAGCGCCCCGACCCGGAGAACCTGACGGCTGGCCAGAGGGCGTCCTTTCAGCGTGCTCATCAGTTCGTCGCCGGATTTGAAGATCGTGTCGGCATAATCGAGCGCGATCTGGCCAGCCTCGGTCAAAACCAGCTTCTTGCCCACGCGCTCGAACAAGGCATGGCCCATCTGATACTCAAGCTTCTGAAGCTGCACCGACAGCGCCGATTGCGAAAGGTTCAGGCGCTCGGCCGCCCGCGTGAGGCCGCCCGCATGCGCCACCGCCCAGAAATAGCGAAGATGGTTGTAGTTCAGGTCCCTCATATCGTTCTATTAAACCGAACGATATTGACGAAACAATGAATTTTTGTCACGCGCCAGGCTTAGCTACGACTCTCCTCCATACGCAAAAGCGCATTGAAGGAGACCCTCCGTGTCCATCTATCTCTTGCCCTTGCTGGCGCCCGTTCCGTTGCTGTTGAGCGCCGCGATCAGCTTCATCACCGCCGGGCGCCGTCCCGGCATCGTCCCAAAAGTGGCGGAAGCCGCCGCGCTGCTGGCGCTGCTGGCGGCGTTGGGCTCGTTGGCCGGGCCGATCCTGTACGGACCCGGCGACAGCCCCGTGATCGGCCTTCAAAGCATCGGACGATCGGCGCGTCTGGACGCCGTCAGCGCCACGATGCAGCTTCTGGTCACCTTCATCGGCTGGGTCGTCGTGCGCTACGCGGCGACCTATCTGAACGGCGAGGCCCGGCAAGGTCCCTTCACCGGCTGGCTCTGCCTGACCCTGGCTTCGGTACTGCTGCTGGTCACCGCCGGCAATCTGATCCAGCTGGTTCTTGCCTGGATCGGCACGAGCCTGTTTCTGCACCGGCTGCTGTTGTTCTATCCCGACCGCGCCGCGGCCCAGCGCGCCGCGCGCAAGAAATTCGTCACCGCGCGCCTCGGCGACGCCGCGCTGATCGGCGCGGCCGCCCTCCTCGTCGCGGCCTATGGAACGATCGATATTGCTTCGATCCTCAAGGCCGCCCGCGCGGGCGAAGGGGGAAGTCTTGCAGTGGCGGCGGCCGGGCTGCTGGCGCTCGCGGCGATACTCAAATCCGCGCAGTTTCCGACCCACGGCTGGCTGACCGAAGTCATGGAGACGCCCACGCCGGTTTCGGCCTTGCTTCATGCGGGCGTGATCAATGCGGGCGGGTTTTTGCTGATCCGCTTTGCCGACGTCCTGGTGCTGGCGCCGGGCGTGCTTGCCCTGCTCGTCATGGTCGGAGGGTTCACCGCCTTGTTCGGCGGCCTGGTGATGCTGACGCAGCCCGCCGTGAAGACCTCGCTGGCCTGGTCCACCGTCGCCCAGATGGGGTTCATGATCCTCGAATGCGGGCTGGCGCTGTTCCCTCTGGCGCTGCTGCACATCGTCGCCCACTCGCTCTACAAGTCGCATTCCTTCCTCGCGTCCGGCGGCGCAGTGGAGCGGGTCGCGGCGACCCGCAGGCCGGGTCCCGTCGCCGTCCCCGATGCGGGCGCGGTTGGCCGGGCCTTCGTCTGGGCGCTCGTCCTCTATGTCCTCGTGGGGCTCGGCTTCGGCCTCACGCACAAGTCGCCCCAGGCCATTGCGCTCGGCGCCATCCTGATCTTCGGCGTGGCCTACATGCTGGCGCAGGGGTTCGCCGACACGGCGCCGAGCGCGCTCACCCGGCGCACGGCCACCTATGCTTTGGCGACCTCGGTCGGCTACTTCGGACTGCAAACGGCGGCGACATCGATCACGGCGGGCGTCCTGCCGCCTGCGCCGTCGCCGGGGCCGCTGGAATGGGCGCTGATCGCGCTCGCGGTCGTCAGCTTCGGTCTCGTCGCCATCGTGCAGGCCATGTTCCCGCTCTGGGCCTACCATCCAGCCGCCGCCGGCCTGCGCGTGCATCTCTCGAACGGTTTTTACGCCAACGCCGTATTCGACCGGCTCGTGCGCGGCTGGTCCGCGCGCGCCGCTTCCTGATCCAACCGGAGGTTTCAAAATGTCTCAATCCTATCCTGCGGCGGTCGCCGATCCGAACCCCATCGAGGCCGCCGCGGATCGCGCGGCCCGTTCTATTCCCCCCGTCTGGCCGCTGGCGTCGAGCGTCGCCGTAAATCCCTTCCTCGGCCAGACCGGCGAGGACCTCGCGACGACGGGCGCGCGCCTCGCCCGCGTCGCTGGCGCCGCCGTCACCATGCCGCGCAGCTGGTATCGCGAGAAGATTTCGCTCGGCGCCATTGCCGACGAGGACCTGATCGAGGCCTGGACGCGCGCGCCCGCGCATTTGCGGCCGGTCGACCTGGCCGCCCTCAAGGCCGCCGCCGCCGCCGATTCGAAAAAGCCGGAGGCGCTGCCCACCATCGCGGATCTGGCGGCGGAAGCCTCGGGCGTCGACTGGCCGGGCCTGTTCGCCGAGCGCTTCGGCGGCTGGGCCGCCGGCTATTTCGACGAAGGTCAGGCGCTCTGGACCGCGCCGCATGGCAGGAGCGCCTATGCCGCCTGGCGGGCGGTGGCGACGCATGATCTGACCCCCGAGATCGCGGGACTCCCCGGCTTCGGCCTCCACGTGTCGGAGGCGCCCGAGAGCGCCATCGCGGCGATCGCCCGCGTCGCCGACCGGTTCGGCCTCTTTGAGCCGGCGCTCGAAACCTATTTTCACCAGTTGCTGATGACGCTCGGCGGCTGGGCGCAATATGCGCGCTACAAGCTATGGCAAGCGGAACTCGCGGGCGGCGGCGACCGCACGATCGTCGATTTCCTCGCGATCCGCCTGATCTGGGAAGAGGCGCTGTTCTTGCGCTACGGCGGGCAAATCGGCGACAGATGGGCGCGCGTTCGCGCCACCCACGCGGCGCCGGTCGAGGCGACGCCCGACCTCGTGACCGACGCCATCTTTCAGGAGGCGGCGGAGCGCGCCGCCCAGCGGGCGCTGGCGTCAACGCTCGCCCTGCCCGCCCCGCAGGCGAGCCACGAGCGCCCGGCGCTGCAAGCCGCCTTCTGCATCGACGTGCGTTCGGAAGTCTTCCGCCGCGCGCTGGAGAGCGTGAGTCCGCGGATTCAGACGCTGGGCTTCGCCGGCTTTTTCGGTCTGACCGCCGCGCATCGTCGCTTCGCCTCCGATGTCGAGGAGTTGCGGCTGCCGGTACTGCTCAATCCCGGCGTCAGATCCTGCTCCGGCGCGCCCGAAGACGCCAAGGCCGACCGCTCCGCGCGGGTGAAGGCGCGGGCCACGCGCGCCTGGGGCCGGTTCAAGCTCGCCGCCGTCTCCTCCTTCGCTTTCGTCGAGGCGACCGGTCCGATCTATGTCGGCAAGCTGCTCGCCGATGCGCTCGGACTTCATGGCGCTCACGCGCCTGACGACCCGGCGCCGCGCCTGAACCCCGCGCTCGATCTGGCGACGCGGACCAAGGCCGCCGAGACCGTGCTGCGGGCCATGTCGCTGACAGGCGGCTTCGCACGGCTGGTCCTGCTGGCGGGACACGGCGCCAATGTCGTCAATAATCCCCACGCCAGCGGGCTCCACTGCGGCGCCTGCGGGGGCTATTCGGGCGAAGTCAACGCCCGTCTGCTGGCCGCGCTGCTGAACGACCGCGAGGTCAGAGCTGGACTGGCGCCAAACGGCATCGATATCCCGGACGACACGCTGTTTGTCGCGGCGCTGCACGACACCACGACGGATCGGGTGACGCTCTACGCCGAGGATTATCCATCCTCCGCCCATGCCGGGGATATCGTCCAGACCAGGAGCTGGCTCGCATCGGCGGGCAAGCTCGCCCGGGGCGAACGCGCTCTGCGGCTGCCCCGGGCCGGACGGGAAAGGTCGTTGATCGGACGAAGCCGCGACTGGGCGGAGACGCGTCCGGAATGGGCGCTCGCCGGCTGCAAGGCGTTCATCGCCGCGCCCCGGACGCGCACGGCCGGCAAGAGCTTCGAGGGACGCGCTTTCCTCCACGATTACGACTGGAAGAAGGACAATGGGTTCGGCGTTCTCGAACTGATCCTTACCGCGCCCGTCGTCGTCGCAAGCTGGATCAGCCTGCAATATTACGGATCGACCGTCGCGCCTGACGTCTTTGGCGGCGGCAACAAGCTCCTGCACAATGTCACCGGCGGCATCGGCGTCGTCGAGGGCAACGGGGGCCTGCTGCGGGCCGGCCTGCCCTGGCAATCGGTCCATGACGGCGAAGCCTACGCCCACGAACCGCTGCGCCTGTCGGTCTGCGTCGAGGCGCCGCGCGAGGCGATGACCGATGTCCTTAAGCGCCATGACAATGTCCGCGCGCTGTTCGACCATGGCTGGCTGCACCTGTTCGCGCTCGATGAGGAAGGGCGCATGGCCTGGCGTTACGCCGGCGATCTTCAATGGAGCGCGATGGGCGACGTCGAAGCCGCCGACCAACCGCCCCTGCGCATGGCCGTGTGAGCTTGCGCGGGGGCGCGCCTTCCGCGCCCCCGCGCCGGAGACCGACGCGTCCTTTTTGGCCCTTCCGGCGACGACCGCCGCGCCCGCGCGCGGCGGTCGTCGCCGCGCATTGGCGCGAGCTTTGGAGCCGGCTTCACCAGCAAGCTATATTTGAGTAATTTCCGAATCTGTCTTTGGATTCGGCGCGCCATATCATGCTGATCGCAGGCCGCCGCCTGCGATCAAGAAAGAGCGGCAAGACCCGGCGCCAGCGGTCGGGCGTCTCATCGCCCATGCGCGCCGTGAAGGAACCGCCGTCATGAACAAACCCGGAAACGGCGACGCCGCTTCGCATGATCCCGATAGCTCTTCCCACGCCGGCGAAATCGGCGCGAAGGATATCTGGACCGAACCCGCCGCCCGGCTGCTGGAGCGTTTGGCGAGCGCCCCGGCGGGCCTCAGCGCGGCGCAGGCCGAGGCGCGGCTGGCGGCCTATGGACCCAACGACGCCGCCACGGTGAAGCGTTCGCCGCTCTGGCTGCAATTCCTGTCCCGCTTCGGCAATCCGCTGGTCATCATCCTGCTGGTGGCGAGCGGCTTGTCCGCCGCGACCGGCGATATTGCGAGCTTCGTCATCGTCGCATCCATCGTCATGGCGAGCATGACGCTCGATTTCGTCCAGGAGGTTCGCGCGCAGAATGCGGTGGAGGCGCTGCGCCGGTCGGTGGCGGTTCAGGCGACCGTCCGGCGCGGCGGCGCAACCCTTTCCGTTCCCATCGACCGGTTGGTCCCCGGCGACATTGTCGAATTGATCGCCGGCGATCTCGTTCCGGCGGATTCCCGGCTGCTCGAAAGCCGCGACCTTTTCATCAACCAGTCGCTGCTGACCGGCGAGCCCTATCCGTCGGAGAAGCAGGCCACCGACTCAGTCTCCGGCGCCGAAAATCCCGCCGGGGCAGTAAACGCGGTTTTCGCCGGCGCTTCCGTCATCAGCGGCACGGCGACGGTCCTCGTCTGCCGGACGGGAGCGCGAACCGAACTCGGCCATCTCGCCACCAGCCTTGCCGAAAAACCGCCGGCCACCGCCTTCACCGTGGGCATCGGACGCTTCGGCATGCTGATCATGCGCCTGACGATCCTGATGGTGTTCTTCGTTCTGGTGGTCAACATCTCGTTTCATCGGCCCCTGCTGGAATCGCTGATGTTCGCGCTGGCGCTGGCGGTCGGCCTGACGCCCGAGTTGCTGCCGATGATCGTGACGGTCACCTTGGCCCGTTCGGCGATGGAATTGTCGAGGCGCAAGGTCATCGTCAAGCGCCTCTCCGCCATTCACGACCTCGGCGCGATGGACGTGTTGTGCACCGACAAGACCGGCACCTTGACCGAAGCCGCGATCAAGCTCGTGCGCGTCATCGACGGGCGCGGCGCGGAAAGTCCGTCCGCCTTCGCTTACGCCTATATCAACAGCCATTTCGAGACCGGCATGAAAAGCCCCCTCGACGAGGCGATCCTCGCCGCCCAGCCGTTCGACATGGCGGGGTGGACCAAGATCGACGAGGTCCCCTTCGATTTCGAACGCCGGCGGGTCTCCGTTCTGGTCGAACACGAGGGCAAGCGGCGACTGATCGTCAAGGGAGCGCCCGAGGAGCTGTTGCGCCTCTCGGACCGCTATGCGGCGGAAAACGGCGAGGAGCGGCCGCTCGACCCGGAAACGCGCCGCGCCTTCGAGGCCAAGCTCGAAGGTCTCGGCGCGCAGGGTTTCAGGGCGCTGGCCGTCGCCAGCCATGAAATCGCCGCCGACGACCAAAACATCGTCAGCGCCGATGAAAGCCATCTGGTTTTCGCCGGTTTCGCCGCCTTCCTCGATCCGCCCAAGGCCAGCGCCGGCGCGACGATCCAGGCCCTCGCCGCCGCCGGCGTCGCGGTCAAGGTGCTGACCGGCGACAATGAAATCGTGACCCGCCATGTCTTCGGCGAAATCGGCGTTCCGGTCACGGGCGTGCTGACCGGCGACGCCTTGGCGCAACTCTCGGAAGAAGCGCTGCTTGGACAATTGTCGCGGGTCAATCTGTTCTGCCGCGTCAACCCGCAGCAAAAACTGCGGATTCTGATGGCCTTGAAGCGGCTTGGCCATGTCGTCGGCTACATGGGCGACGGGATCAACGACGCCCCGGCCCTGCATGCCGCCGATGTAGGGATCTCGGTCGATGGCGCCGCCGATGTCGCGCGCGCCGCCGCCGATCTGATCCTGCTCGAACACGATCTTTCGGTCGTGCGCGAAGCCATGGCCGGCGGACGCGAGACCGTCCAGAACGTCTCGAAATATGTGCTGATGGGCTCCAGCTCGAATTTCGGCAACATGTTCAGCATGGCCGGCGCCGCCCTGTTCCTGCCCTTCCTGCCGATGCTGCCGATCCAGATTCTGCTCAACAACCTGCTCTACGACGTGTCGGAGATCGCCATACCCTTCGATGGCGTCGATCCGGAGGCCATCGCCTTGCCGGTGAAGTGGGATATCGCCTTTATCGAGAGGTTTATGCTGGTCTTCGGGCCGGTCAGCTCCGTGTTCGATTTTCTGACTTTCTACGCCCTGCTGACGTTCTTTGGCGCCGGCGAAGCGCTTTTCCAGACCGGCTGGTTCATGGAATCCATGGCGACCCAGGTTCTGGTCGTCTTCGCCATACGCACGCGGCGGGTGTTTTTCAGGAGCCGGCCGAACGGCTTTCTCATCGCCATGGCGCTCGGAGTCGTCGCGGTCGCGATCGCGCTTCCGCTCTCGCCTGCCGGCGCCTGGTTCGGCTTCGTCTCGCCGCCGCCGCTGTTCTTCGCCTATCTGGCCGGCGCGACGCTGGCCTATCTGGCGCTCGTCGAAATGGTCAAGGCGCTGTTTTACCGCGCCATGGCGGCGCGCTCCGCCCGGCATGCCCGCGCGATGGCCGCATAGGGGCCAAGATCAGCGGGCGGCGCCGCGTTTGACCCCTGGTTTCCCGCGATCAATTGTCATGCCGACAATCCGGGCGGCCTCGGCCCGCCGGTCGCCCAGTCGAGCAATTCGACGGTGTGGACCACGGGCAGCGCCGTCTTGGCCGCGATCTGAACGATGCAGCCGATATTGCCGGCGGCGATCAGGTCGGGCGCGGTGCTTTCGAGATTGGCCGCCTTGCGGTCGCGCAATTGGGTAGCGATCTCCGGCTGCAACATATTATAGGCGCCGGCCGAGCCGCAGCACAGGTGTCCCTCGGGCGGGTCGAGCACGATGAAACCGGCATCCTTGAGCAAAAGCTTTGGCTCGTTGCGGATATTTTGTCCGTGCTGCAACGAACAGGCGCTGTGATAGGCGACGCGCTGTCCCATCGCCTTGACGGGCGGCAGCACGCCGATCTCGGTCATCAACTCGGAAATGTCGCACGTCAGCGACGAGATCAGGCGCGCCTGTTTGGACCATGCGGGATCGTCGCGAAACATGAAGCCATATTCCTTGACCATCGTTCCGCATCCCGAGGCGTTGATGACGATGGCGTCGAGGCCCTTGGCCTCGATCTCGCGCGACCAGGCCAGAATATTGGCCCGCGCGAAGGCGCCACCATCCTGGCCGAGATGGTGGTTGAAGGCGCCGCAACAGCCGGTCCCCGCGACCATCGCCACCTCGCAGCCATGCCGGGTCAACAGCCGGATCATCGCCTCGTCGATCTGAGGCTTGAGAACCTGCTGCGCGCAGCCCGCGAGCAAGGCGACGCGTCGCGTCGGCGTCGGCGCGCCCCACGCGACATGGGGCCGATAAATCGGCGAAGCATCGGGAATCTTCGTCGGAATCAGATCGAACCGGGCGCGCAGGCTTGCCGGCAAGAATTTGGCGAAGGGCTTTGCCAGAACCGCCGCGGTCAAGGCCGCGCGAAACAGATGCGGGCGCGGCAGAACAATACCGAGCAGGCGACGCAAGCTGCGTTCAAACCAGGGCCGCCGATAAGTTCGCTCGATATGATGCCGGGCGTGATCGACGAGGCGCCCGTAATGGACGCCGGAGGGACAGGTGGTCATGCATGAGAGGCAGGAGAGGCAGCGGTCGATGTGCTTGACGACTTCCCCTGTCGCCGGGCGATCGTTCTCCAGCATGTCCTTGATCAGGTAGATGCGCCCGCGCGGACTGTCGAGTTCGTCGCCGAGCAAGGCATAGGTCGGACAGGTCGCGATGCAGAAACCGCAATGCACGCAGGACCGCAGGATTTTCTCCGACACGGCGGTGTCGGAATTGGCCAGCTGGGCGAGGGAAAAATGCGTTTGCATGCGTTTTACTGACCTTCCTGCATGCGGCCCGGGTTGAAGACGCCGCACGGGTCGAAGCTGGTCTTGACGCGTTTGCTCAGCGCCGCGAGAGCGCCCTCTACCGGGTCGAACGCCGGCGCGGCGGCGCGGATGGCGTCGGGCGCGACGACCAGAGTCGAATGCCCGCCGGCCAGGGTCATGGCCGCCCGCACCCGCGCCGCGCCGCCGTCCGATCCGGCCTCGCCGGCGTCGAGGCTGAGCCAGATCAGGCCGCCGCCCCAGTCGTAGAAGACCTCGGCCAGAGGGAATTTTTCATGCAAGTCGCTGACGACGGCGGGCGCCAGCGACGACGTCGGGCAGAGTCGCCAGACGCAAGCCGCGCCGGCCCCAAGCAGAGGCCGCGCCTCGCCGATTTCCCGCCAGAGCCGCCCGCTCTCGGCGGCGTCGAGACGCGCCCCGCGCCCGAACAGCTTTTCAATGGCGTCCGCGCGGAAGGCGACGGAAGGAGCCGGACCCTCGATGCGCAGGGCGGTCACAGCGCCATGGCCCTGCGCGACAGCAGCGACGCCCGAGCGGCGAGCGGCCGGGGCCGGCAGATGCGCCGCCGCCGAGACTTCAAACGGCGTGTTCAAGGCGCGCGACAATTCGGCGATGGCGGCTTCATCGGAAAGCGACGGCAGCAGGATCGTGCCGGCGGTTTCGGGCCTCGGCATGACTTTCAAGGTCACCTCGGTCAAGACCGACAGGGTTCCATAGGCGCCCGCCTGCAGCTTGCACATGTCGAAGCCGGTGACGTTCTTCACCACCTTGCCGCCGGCCTTCCATCTTTCGCCCCTACCGTTGATCGCGGCAAATCCCAGAAAATAATCGCGCGCCGACCCGGCGCGGACCCGGCGGGGTCCGCCCAGATTGCAGGCGAGGACGCCGCCGAGGGTCGGTTCGCCGCTCGGTTCGTTTTCCAGGCCGAGCAGGCCGCGCCAATCCATCGGCTCGAAGGCCAGCATCTGCCGCCTCGCTTCGAGTTGCGCCTCGATTTCGACCATCGGCGTGGCGGCGCGCGCGGTCAGAATCAGTTCGGCCGGATCGTAATCGACAATTCCCGCCAGCCGCGACACGTCGAACCGATGATCGGCATGCGGCGGGCGGCCGAGCCGCCGTTTGCTGGCGCCGGCGACGATTTCGAGCGACTGGCTTTCGGCCGCCGCCCAGGCGACGATTTCGGCGGCCTGCGCCTCGTCGGAAGGCTGGAAAACACCCATTCTACGCCTTCTTTCTAGAATCGCGGCAGATCGGGGAAGCGGGTCTGGCCGGCCTTGACGTGCATGCGGCCGAGTTCGGCGCAGCGGCAAAGCTGCGGAAAGACCTTTCCCGGATTGAGCAGGCTGCTTTCGTCAAAGGCGCATTTGAGCCTTTGCTGCTGGTTGAGGTCGATCTCGTCGAACATCGCGGTCATCAGGTCGCGCTTCTCGACGCCGACTCCATGTTCGCCGGTCAGCACGCCGCCAACCTCGACGCAGAGCCGCAGGATGTCATTGCCGAATTCCTCCGCACGCTCCAGTTCGCCGGGCTTGTTGGCGTCATAGAGGATCAGCGGATGCAGATTGCCGTCGCCCGCATGGAACACATTGGCGACGCGCAAACCGTATTGCGCCTCCATCTGTTTCATGCGCCGCAGGACGTCGCCGATTTTTTTGCGCGGGATCGTGCCATCCATGCAGTAATAGTCCGGGGACAGCCGTCCCACCGCCGGGAACGCGGCCTTGCGCCCGGCCCAGAACAGCAGCCGCTGCGCCTCCGACTGGCTGGCGCGGCAGGAGGTCGCGCCATGCCGGGCGGCGATCGCCTCCACGCAGGCGACGAGATGGTCCACCTCGGCCTCGCAACCGTCGAGTTCGACGATCAGCAGCGCTTCGGCGTCGAGCGGATAGCCGGCGTGAACGAAGGCCTCCGCCGCCTCGACCGCGAGACGGTCCATGATCTCCATGCCGCCCGGAACGATCCCGCCGGCGATGACGGCCGCGACGCAATCGCCGGCGCCTTCGACGCTGTCAAAGCCGATCATCAGCGCCCGGGCGCCGGGCGGCGTCGGCAGGACGCGCACCGTCACCTCGGTGACGACGCCAAGCAGGCCTTCGGAGCCGACCATGACGCCGAGCAGATCGTAGCCGGAGGCGTCGAAATGCTTGCCGCCGAGGCGCAAAACCTCGCCCTCCATCGTCACCATTTCGACGCCGATGACGTTATTAGTGGTCAGCCCATATTTCAGGCAATGCACGCCGCCGGAATTCTCCGCCACGTTGCCGCCAATGGTGCAGGCGATCTGGCTCGACGGATCGGGGGCATAATATAATCCATGGGTCTGCACCGCATGGGTGATGCCAAGATTGGTCACGCCCGGCTGCACGACGACGCAGCGATTGGCGATGTCGATGTCGAGGATGCGCTTGAACTTGCCGAGCCCGAGCAGCACCGCGTCCTCCAACGGCAGGGCGCCGCCCGACAGCGAGGTGCCGGCCCCGCGCGGCACGACTTTCACCTTGTTGACGAAGCAATAGCGCAGGATCTCGACGATCTGCGCCGTAGTCTGCGGCAGCACGACCACCATGGGAAGCTGGCGGTAGGCGGTCAGCCCGTCGCATTCGAAGGCGCGGCGCTCGTGTTCGGCCTCGATCACGCCCTCGCCCGGCACGATTTTCCGCAAGGCGGCGACAATTTCCAGACGGCGCGCGAGCACCTCCCGGTCGGGCAAGGGCATCTTGATCATTGCGTTGCTCCCAGGGCCGGACGGCGCCTTACCATTGGCCTTTGCTTGCCGCTCGCCGCAAGCCATAGCACATCCTGCGGGACGGGCGTCCATCGACGCCCTGCCGGCGCAGGAATTGACCTCGGCGGCGACGCTCCGGTCGGAGCGAATGACGTTTGGCCCGTCCTTATACGATCGCCAGCTTCAGGAGATTGGTCGTGCCGGAAACATTGAAGGGCGTGCCGGCGGTGATCGCGATGACATCGCCTGTTGCGGCAAAGCCCTGGTCGCGCGACGCTTTTCGGGCGCTTTCGACGACGCCTTCGATGGAGTCCAGTTTACCGATCAACACCGAATGCACGCCCCAGACCAGAGCCATTCGGCGGGCGACCTCCAGGCTTGGGCTCATGCTCAGGATGGGCGCCGCCGGACGTTCGCGCGCGGCGCGCAGACTGGTCGATCCGGAATTCGTGTAGGTCACGGCGGCGGCGATATCGAGCAGGGCGACCACACGCCGCAGCGCGGAACAGATGGCGTCGGCGATCGTGGGGGTCGGCTGCGGATGCGCCGCGTCGAGAACGAGCCGGGAATAAGGGTCTTTTTCGACCTCCTGGATGATGTGTTCCATGAACGCGACCGCCTCGACCGGGAACAACCCCGCGGCGGATTCGGCGGAAAGCATGACGGCGTCGGCGCCGTCGTAAATGGCGGTCGCCACGTCGGAGGCTTCCGCGCGGGTGGGCGTGGGCGCGGAGATCATGGATTCCAGCATCTGAGTGGCGACGATGACCGGCTTGCCCGACTTGCGGCATTCGCGCAGGATTCGCCGCTGCAGAATCGGCACCTGCTCCGGACGCATTTCGACGCCGAGATCGCCGCGCGCAACCATCAGCCCGTCCGACAGGCGCACGATCTCTTCCAGGCAATCTATCGCCGAAGGCTTTTCGAGCTTGGCCATGATGGCGGCGCGGCCTTTGACAAGTTCGCGGACCTCCACCATGTCTTCCGGTCGCTGCACGAAGGACAGCGCCAGCCAGTCGGCGCCCATGTCGAGCGCGAAAGCGAGATCGACGCGGTCCTTTTCCGTCAGCGCCGACATCGGCAGCAAGGCGCCGACCACGCTGACGCCCTTGCGGTCGGAGAGCGCGCCGCCCGCGACCACCCGCAATTGCGCCCAATCTTCGCCGCAGGTTGTGACCGCGAGCCGGATTTTGCCATCGTCGAGCAGCAATTCGACCCCGGGCTTGAGCGCGGCGAAGACTTCCGGATGCGGCATGCCGACCCGGCTTTCGTCGCCGGGAGCAAGGTCGCTGTCGACGCGAAACGCGTCTCCCGTCCGCAGCGTAACCTTGCCCCCGGCAAAAGTCCCGACGCGCAGCTTGGGACCTTGCAGGTCCGCGAGCACGGCGATGGGCCGGCCCATTTCGCGCTCCACCTCGCGCAGAATATGGTAGCGACTTTGGTGTTCTTCATGCGAGCCGTGGCTGAAATTGAACCGGAACACGTCGGCGCCGGCCTTGAACAGCGCGCGAATGGCCTCCTTGGTCGAACTCGCAGGTCCGAGCGTCGCGACGATCTTGGCTTTGCGATTGCGTTTCATTTCGACGGCCCCTTCAGGCGCGGATCAAGATTGCGCGGAAATCATTGACATTGGTCAGAGTCGGGCCGGTGATCACCTGATCTGCGAGCGCGGCGAAAAATCCGTGCCCGTCATTGTCCGCAAGGCGCTCGCCGGCGTCGACGCCGAGCGCCGCCGCGCGGGCGAGCGTGTCGGGAGCGACGATCGCGCCGGCGACCTCTTCCGCACCATCCACGCCGTCGGTGTCGCCTGCGATCGCATAGACTCGCTCCAGTCCTCCGAGATCGACGGCGAGCGACAGCAGAAACTCGACGTTGCGACCGCCACGGCCTTTCCCGCGCACCGTGACCGTGGTTTCGCCGCCCGAAATCAACACGCAGGGCGCGGGCGCGGGCTGGCCATGGAGGACGACCTGACGCGCGATTCCGCTCATCACGCGGCCGACCTCCGACGCCTCGCCTTCCAGCGCGTCGCCGAGAATTAAAGGCAGATAGCCGGCCTGGCGCGCAACCTCGGCGGCGGCTTCGAGCGAAGCCTGCGGAGTCGCGATCAGACGCGTTAAAGTCCGCGCGAAGGCGGGGTCGCCGGGTTTCGGCGTTTCCGAACGTTCATTGTTTAAATGCGCCAGCACCGCCGGCGGCGCGGCAATCGCGTATCGCGTGAGCACCGCCCTTGCCTGCGCGAGGGTGCTGGCGTCGGGAACGGTCGGCCCCGAAGCGATCACCGAAGGGTCGTCGCCCGGAACATCGGAAATCAACAGCGACACCACGCGCGCCGGCGCGGCGGCGGCGGCGAGCCGGCCGCCCTTGATCGCCGAAAGATGCTTGCGCACGCAGTTCATGTCGTGAATATTCGCGCCGCTGCGCAGCAGCGCTCGGTTGACCGCCTGTTTGTCGGCGAGATCGATGCCCGGTGCGGGCAGCGACAGCAGCGCCGAGCCGCCGCCGGAGATCAGGCACAGAACGAGATCGTCCGGGCCGAGGCCCTTCACGAGATCGAGAATTTTTCGCGCGGCTTCCTGGCCTGCGGCGTCGGGAACGGGATGGCTGGCCTCGACCACTTCGATCCGGCGCAGCGCCCCGACGCCATAACCGTAGCGCGTAACGACAAGGCCGGTCAGCGGGCGATTGGCCGGCCAATTCGCATCAACGGCGGCGGCCATCGACGCCGCCGCCTTGCCGGCGCCGACGACGATCGTGTGCCCAACCGGAGGGTCGGGCAAATTCGGGGGCACGACGATCGAGGGGTTGGCCGTGGCCACCGCCGCATCGAACATCTGCCGCAACAGCGCGCGCTCGTTCATGGCTTGCTTTCCTCCCCGGCGAATTTTCCGCTCGTCGATTCACCTATCCTTATCCTGAAAGCGGCCAGACGTCGCGTCCCGTTCCGGCGTCCGCCGCTGCGCGCAATACGCAGGCCGGCGCCGCGCGACGGCATGATGACGCGCCCTGCGGTCTGGATGCCGAAACCGCTTCAAGAGGGTCGCCTGCGCTGCGAAAAAACAGCTCGAAATTTCAGGTCTATCGTCGGCTTCGCCCCCGCCCTGCGCCTGATCAAATTCGTCCGCACGGCCTGGAACGGACTTCGCCAATCCTCGAAAGCGACCGGAGACGGATACGAACGTTCAAATTGCCCGGAAAGCGCGCCGCCTCGGGACAATGGCGGATTGACCTTCGACCGGCGTCACCGCGCCAATTGACGGGCCATAACCATCTATTATATTTGCCTTTATTGGCCTCGCGCGAAGCGGGCGGCGTTCGAGCGCAGGAGAACCGCGATGTCCAGCATTCCCAAGGCGACCACGTCGAGTTCCGAAGACCACTCCGACCACGACCTCTTCATGTCCGTCAAGGAATTGAAGGCCTATGTCGAAGAAGTCGAAATGGCCAAAGCGAAGAAATCGCTGGAATCGATGGGCCGGGCCGACGACGCCAAGGCGAAATTGTTGAAGCAACTCAGATCCGAGGAACCCATTGGCGAGAATCTCATCCGCACCTTCCTGATGCGCGTCAAGGATGCTGCGGAAAGGGGCGAGAACGAGTTGCTGATGGGCCGTTTCCCCTGCGAAATGTGCACGGACCACGGTCGGGCGATCAACATGGCCGAACCGGATTGGCCGGAGACGCTGCAGGGCCGGCCAAGGCAAGGTTATCTGATCTGGAAGGAAAAGCTTCAGCCTCTAGGCTACCACCTCAAGGCGCAGATCGTCGATTGGCCCAATGGCGTGCCCGGCGACGTCGGCCTTTATCTTTCATGGGAATGAGGCGGGCCTGAAGGGCGAACCGAAAAGTCTCGGGTGTACTATGCGTCGGCGTGAAATGTCGTTGAGGAGATCCTGAATTGGGCAAGAAAAACAAGAAGAACTTCGACCATGCCGCCGAACCGCCCGCAGCGGCCGCAGCGGCCGCAGGCGGAAAGCTGACGAACAAGGTCTATCGAAACGAACTGAAGAAGCTTCACGTCGAACTGGTGAAGCTCCAGCAGTGGGTCATCGCCAAGAGCCTCAAGGTCTGCATTATTTTCGAAGGCCGCGACGGCGCCGGCAAGGGCGGCTGCATCAAGGCGCTCACCGAACGCGTCAGCCCGCGCGTCTTCCGCGTCGTCGCGCTGCCGGCCCCGACCGAACGCCAGAAGTCGCAGATGTATACCCAGCGCTATATCGAGCATTTGCCGGCGGCAGGCGAGATCGTGATCTTCGACCGGTCCTGGTACAACCGCGCCGGAGTCGAGCGCGTCATGGGCTTCGCCTCCGAGTCGCAGGTCGAGCGCTTCCTGGAACAGGCGCCCGGCGTTGAAAAGGCGATGGTCGAATCCGGCATCATCCTGCTGAAAATCTGGCTGGAGGTCAGCGAGGAGGAGCAGGAACGCCGACTCCTGGCCCGCATCGACGACGGTCGCAAGATTTGGAAACTGTCGCCGATGGATTTGAAGAGCTTCAGCCGCTGGTACGATTATTCGCGCGCCCGCGACGCCATGTTCGCGGCGACCGATACGCCCTGGGCGCCCTGGTTCGTGCTCCGTTCGGACGACAAGAAACGCGCCCGCCTCAACGTCATCGACCATGTGCTGCGGCATGTTCCCCATGAGGACCTGAAACGCGAAAAGGTGAAGCTGCCCAAGCGTCAGGAAGCCAAAGGCTATGTCGAACCGGATTACCCCTATAAATTTGTCGCCGAACATGCCTGGGGCGCGGAACACGTCTGATCCCCCGGCGGCTCTTGGCTGAGGCGCAGGTTTGGTCCGAATCGCGAATTCGGCTCCAGAAGGTCGCCGTTTCCCCCTTGCCGCATCAACGCCGAAAGCATCAGAAACCGTCAGGTCGCGCAAAGCCCCGATGATCCGGCTTCGGCCTTGACCAACGCCGCTCAGCCCGCCGCCGGATCGAGATTGACGCGGACTTTCGGCTGGCGCGCCCTGGGCGACTGGAGGTCGCGCCAGGGGTTGGATTGCGAGATCATCTGGCGGATCGCCGCGACATTTTCCCGCGCCTGTTCCGGCGGCAAATCCCGCGCGGAAACTTGTTCGGCCTCGGCGAACTTGCCTTCGAGCGCCAGCACCAGCGCCAGATTCTGCCGCTCGCGCTGGTCGGCTTTGGGGCTTGCGGACGCCTCGCGTAAAACGTTTTCCGCGCGGGGAAGATCGCGTTGCAGCGCATAGGACAGGCCGAGATTGGACAGGACCGACGGCTCGCCCGGCGCGAGCTTTAACGCCGTGTCGTAATAGGCCTGCGCGCTCGCGTGGTCGCCGAGCTGATCCGAGATCGAACCTCGCGCGGAAACCACCGACCAATTGGGATTATCCGGGGTATCGGCCTGTTCCAGAACGCTTTGCGCGCGCTGCAATTGCCCGGCGTCGGCGAGCGTCTTGCCATAGGCGGCGAGCACCTCGCGGTCCTGCGCATGACGGATCGCCAGATCCTGCAACACCGCCGCCGCTTGCGCGTTGAGGTCCCGGGCGCGCAGCGCCTTGGCATAGGCCATGGCGACGGCCTTGTCGTCGGGATGCTGCTCGTAGCGCTGGCGCCATTGTTCGGAAAAGCGGCGCAAATCCTCTTGCGACGAAGAGGCCGGGCGCGCCGGCGCGCCGATCGAGCCGGTGAGACTGTCCATGTCCACGGACTTGCAGCCGGAAAGCGCCAGCAGGGCGGCAAAGCCCAGCGCGAGCGGCACGACCCGGCGCGACCCCCTGCCAAAACCCATCGACCGCCCATCCCTTGCTTTTGGACTTCAAGACAGGAGAATAATTCGTTAACCCTAATGGAACGTTAATCGGCTATCCCTTTGTTTGACCCGAACGGTCGGGTTGCCGAAAACGCTATGCAGCCCAGGCGGATTCCCATGTTCGAAATGCCCAAACTCAACTTCGCCGACCCGGCGGAAAAATCCATCCCCGTCTGGCTGACCGGCGCCAAGCAGTTGAAAACCGCCCTGCTCGAACCGAAAGCGCCCGCCGGCCTGCCCGCCGAGGCGCTGCGATTCGCCGCGGCCACCTCCTTCGACGCCAAACCCGGGCGCCATTTCTGGTTCGCGCAGGCCGGCGGCGCGCCCGGCGTGGCGTTCTGCCTCGATGAAGACGCCGCCGATCCGTTCCAGCCCGGCGCCTTGGCGACGATTCTGCCTGCCGGCGCCTATCGCTGGGTCGAAAATCCGCAAAATCCCGAGCTTGCGGCGCTGGCCTTCCTGCTCGGCGCCCATGGCTTCGCCCGCTACAAGAACCTGCGCCAGCGCGTAAAGCTCGCCGCGCCCGAGGGCGTCGACGCGCGCGCCGTCGAGTCCATGGCCTCCTGCGTCGCCTTCGGCCGCGACCTGATCGACACTCCGGCCAACGATCTCGGCCCGGACGAACTGGAGGCGGCGGCGCTCGGCCTTGCCGAACATTTCGGCGCCAAGGCGAAAGTCATTCGCGGCAAGGCGCTCGAACATGATTTTCCGCTGATTCACGCGGTCGGCAAAGGCTCGTCGCGCGCCCCACGCCTCGTCGAGTTGCGCTGGAAGCCGAAGCGGACGCGCAAGTTGACGCTGGTCGGCAAGGGCGTCTGTTTCGATTCCGGCGGTCTCAACATCAAGCCCGAAAGCGCCATGGGCCTGATGAAAAAGGACATGGGCGGCGCGGCGGCGGCGCTGGTCGCCGCGGCGCTGATCATGGCGGGAAATCTCGACGTGAGCCTGCGCGTGCTGATCCCCATTGTCGAGAATTCGGTCTCCGGCGAGGCTTTTCGGCCCGGCGACGTCTATCGCAGCCGCAACGGCCTCAGCGTCGAAATCGGCAATACCGACGCCGAGGGACGGCTGATCCTCGCCGACGCGCTGGCCTTGGCCGATGAGGAAAAGCCGGAGCTGTTGATTGATTTCGCCACGCTCACCGGCGCCGCGCGGGTGGCGCTGGGGCCGGACCTGCCGCCGTTCTTCACCGACGACGAGGCTTTGGCCGAAGCCATTTCCCGCCATGGGTTCGCCGTCAACGATCCGGTCTGGCGCCTGCCGCTCTGGAAACCCTATGCGGCCAAACTCGATGGCAAGATCGCCGACCTGAACAATGCGCCGGCAGGCGGCATGGCGGGGGCGATCCTCGCCGCCCTGTTTCTGCGCCGCTTCGTCTCGAAGGACGCATCCTGGGCGCATTTCGATGTCTATGGCTGGACGCCCGCCGCCCGTCCGGGGCGCCCCGAGGGCGGCGAAGCGCAGGCGGCGCGGCTGGTCTTCAGCCTGGCGCGCGAAAGATTCGGAACGGCAAAGCTTCGCTAACCCGGCAAGGATAAAGTTTTCCCGGCGCCCCCCCCCCCCAAATCATCCCGAGAGCGACGTCTTGACTTACGACAAGCGACTGACCCCCGCCCGCCCGGATCTTGCGGCGCAACATCTGCGCGACAGCATCAAGGCCGACGCCTATGCGCCGGGGCGCCGGATGCAGGTCCGCGCCTCCCATATCGATCTGCGCAAGAGCCCTTCCGACGACTCCGCCACCGAAACCCAGGCGCTGCACGGCGAAACCCTGATCGTCTATGAGGAAAAAAACGGCTGGTGCTGGGGCCAGCTCGACCGCGACCGCTATGTCGGCTATATCGCCGCCGAGGCGCTGACCGAAAACATCGTCAAGCCGAACCATCGCGTGCGCGCCCGCCACACCATGGTCTACTCGGCGCCCGACATCAAATCGCCGCCGCTCGACGCTTTGCCCTTCGGCGCCGAGGTCGCTGTCGCCGCGACCGCCCCGCAATTCAGCGAGACCGCGACCGGCGGCCACGTGTTTTCGCGCCACCTGAGCCCGCTGGAAAAACCCTTGCGCGATTTCGTCGCCCAGGCCGAACTTTTCCTGCACACGCCTTATCTGTGGGGCGGCAAGACCGATATCGGCATCGACTGTTCGGGCCTCACCCAGGTGGCGCTGGCCTCGGTCGGCATAGCTTCGCCGCGTGATGCCGACATGATGGAGGCCGCGCTCGGGCGTCGCGTCGACGTCGATCCATCCTTGCGCGGCTTGCGTCGCGGCGATCTTGTGTTCTGGCGCGGCCATGTCGGGATCATGCAGAGCGAGACCCAAATGATCCACGCCAACGCCTTCCACATGGCCGTCGCCAGCGAACCGCTGGCGCTGGTCTGCGACCGCATCCGCTCAAGAGAATTGGCGGAGATCACGTCGATCCGGCGGCTGTGATACGGGATACGGCAGCAGGCGTTCAAATCGGCGCTGCGGGCCTTGAAAACCAGGAAGACCGCCTCGCGGCGGTCTTCCCTTTATCCAAAATTGATTTCGATCAGGCGGCGACGGACGCGATCCTGTTGCGGCGATATCCGACGAAGCCGAGCACGGCGAAGCCCGCGAGCATCGTCGCCCAGGTTGCAGGTTCGGGAACTGCCGAAACGCTCCCGGAGTAAGAGAAATAATTCGGCGCGCCGCCCTCGGGCGATTGCCCCGGCCAAGCTGGCAGGAGAGAACCAAACTGAAGCGGCCCGGCAATCGAAGTCAAGGTGATCGACTCGGAGAAGTTGTTGAATTTCATTGCATTCGGAAAATCGATTTGCCGCGGCCCGAGGTCGGCGCAACACTGATCGCCCGATCCCGAACCTGCGAACTGCTGAATGCCGCCTTGATTGAACGAGAAGGCGTAGTTGAAACCGCCAACCGCGGCGTTGTTCGACACCAAAAGGTCGCCAATTGCGCCATCGATGAACGGACCGCCTGCTTGTAGCGTCGTCCAATAATCGCTGCCACTCCCGGTAATGCTGTAGTTGACCGTGTCTCCATTTACCGGCGCAACGCCAAGCATGTCGTCGCTGCCCGGCGCAAGCACGGCGGCGCCGTTGCCGGAGTAGATCACATCGAAATTGTAAACCGCGGCGTTGGCCGTTTCCACGAACGTCAAGGCAAGTCCCGCCGCCGCCAGAGCCGCGCCCATAAGGGTTGAATTGATATTCATATCGGATTCCCCGTGAATGATGATTCCAGTGACCGCGACCGCGCGTTTGGAAGGTTGCCATGCAGCCTGAAAAGGATATGGCAAGTATTGCGCCTGAAATTTATCGGGGGTTTTCAAAAATGAATTTCGTGGCTTCGAAGCTGCCGCCGCTTTCTGGAAAATGATAAAAATACCAATAATTTCAATAGGATATAAAATTTTATGAAATTTATCTCGTTGATTCCGCTCGAAAAAATTTCCGCACTAAAAATTTTCAAGTGGTCTCTCAAGAGCCAATATATTGCAAAATGGGATGGCATTGCTAAGGTTGGTTGTATTTCGCAACGCAAATTGCGAAACCCACGTCCAAGGTTTGAGACGGGCCGCCTGGGGTTAAAAACTGCCTTAGCCCCTATGACCCCGCAAACCACCGATTTGACGCATCGGCAAGACGCTGTTCGGCTTGATATGAGAAGGCCGCCGCGACCGCCGCCGGCGGCGCCTCGCGCCGAGCGGACCTCACCGGCGAAAAAAACCTCAGCCCCTCAACCGCGACCCCACAGTGCGAAAAACGGCTGCGGCGGGCCGTGGCCCGCGCCGATTTCCATGGTCGCGCCCGCCGCCAGCGCCGCGTTCAAGAATTTCTTGGCGTCGCCGACCGCCTCTTTCAAATCCGCGCCCTGGCCGAGTCGGGCGGCGATGGCGGCCGACAGCATGCAGCCGGTGCCGTGGGTATTGCGCGTCGCCACGCGCGGGGAAGAAAATTCGGTGAAATCGGCGCCGTCGTAGAGCAGGTCGAAAGCCTCGCCATCGGGCAGATGGCCGCCCTTGACCAGCACCGCCGGCGCTCCCAGCCCATGAAGTTTCAGCGCCATGGCGCGCATGTCCGAGGCGTTTTCCGGCATCCGTCCACCCGCCAGCAGCGCGCTTTCCATCAGATTGGGCGTCACCAGCCGCGCCAGCGGAAACAGTTTTTCGCGGATCGGCGCCCTGACCTTCGCGCCGCCGAGCGTATGGCCGCTGCTGGCGACGAGCACCGGATCGAGCACGACATTTTTTGCGCCGGCCCGCCGCAATTGCGTGGCGATGGCTTCGACATTCCTGGCCGCGCCGATCATGCCGATCTTGACCGCATCCACCGCGATGTCGGCGAACACCGCCTCGATCTGCTTCGCGACGAAATCGGCGGGGACGATATGCACGCCCTGGACGCCAAGCGTATTCTGCGCCGTCAGCGCGCTGATCGCCGCCATGCCATAGCAGCCGAGCGCCGAAAAGGTCTTCAGATCGCCCTGCACGCCAGCGCCGCCGGACGGGTCCGAGCCGGCGATGGAGAGAATTTTGGCCAGACGCGACATGACGACTCCAGACTGCGAAGCCCTCGGGTAGAATATCCGTTCACCGAGTGCTCTCTAAGCTTTTGTTTTTACGCATTTTCTTGAAGCAACGCGGCATCTGCCCACCTCAAAAACGCTGTTGCCGCGCGGAAACTGGCAGAATTTGCGGCAATGAACAAGTTTGCGCTGGATCATGCCGCTTTTTACCCCCCGCCGCGCCGGGAAGGAGTATAAGAGTTTGCAAAAAGCGGGAAGCGATCATGACCAAACAAACTTTCGAAGCGGAACTTGCCCGGATCGTAGCCGGCCAGTGCCGCGACCCGTTCGGCATTCTCGGGCCGAAAAAAGGCGGCGCCGGCATCGACCTGACGGTTTTCCTGCCTTACGCCACAGGCGTCAAGGTCCTGCTGGGGAAACGGGAAATCGACATGCAGCCCCGCGGCGACGGGCTGTTTTTCCTTAGCGACGCCGCTACGGCGGAGGATCTCGCCCCCGGCGCCTACAAGCTCAAGATCGACTGGAGCGGCGTCAGCCAGGTGATCGTCGATCCTTACGCTTTCGGGCCGCTGCTCAGCGATTACGATATCTTCCTGTTCCGGCAGGGCCGGTTGTTCCGCATGGCCGATAGTTTCGGCGCCAATTCCTGCGAATTTTCCGGCGAGAAGGGCGTGCTGTTCGCCGTCTGGGCGCCCGATGCGCATTGCGTCTCCGTGGTGGGCGATTTCAACGGCTGGAACCCCTGCCGCCATCCGATGCGGTTGCGCATCGAGGCGGGGGTTTGGGAATTATTCCTGCCCGGCGTCGAGGCCGGAGCGCGCTACAAATTCGCCATCACCGGCTATGGCGGCAAGCGAATCCCGTGGAAGGCGGATCCGCTCGCCAAAATGGCCGAGCCCGCGCCGCTGACCGCCTCCATCGTCGCGGCGCCGCCGCAAATCGCCTGGAGCGACGCCGGCTGGATCGAAGACCGCGTGAAAACCCAGGCGCCCGACGCGCCGCTGAGCTTTTACGAGGTCCACATCGAGTCCTGGCTGCGCGGCCAGTTCGAATGCCCGGTGTCATGGGACGGCGCGATTGACCGGCTCATCCCCTATGTCGTCGAGATGGGGTTCACCCATATCGAACTGATGCCGATCATGGAGCATCCTTTCGGCGGCTCCTGGGGCTACCAGCCGCTCGGCCTGTTCGCCCCGACCTCGCGGCTCGGCGGGCCGGACGATTTCGCGCGTTTCATCGACGCCTGCCATCGGGCCGGCATCGGCGTGGCGCTCGACTGGGTGCCCGGCCATTTCCCCAACGACGCCTATGGCCTCGTGTCGTTCGACGGCAATCCGCTCTATGAACACGCCGATCCGCGCGAGGGTTTTCATCGCGACTGGAACACCCTGATCTATAATTTCGGCCGCCATGAAGTGCGCAATTTCCTGATCGCCAGCGCGCTCTACTGGATCGAGACCTTCCATGTCGATGCGCTGCGCGTCGACGCCGTCGCCTCCATGCTCTACCGCGACTATTCGCGTTCGGAGGGCGAATGGATTCCCAATGTCTATGGCGGGCGTGAAAATTTCGAAGCCATCGGTTTCTTGCGCGAAATGAATGGCGTCCTTGCCGAACGCTGCCCCGGCGCCATCACCATCGCCGAGGAATCCACCGCCTTTCCCGGCGTGACGACAAGCGTCGAATATGGCGGGCTCGGCTTCCATTACAAATGGAACATGGGCTGGATGAACGACACCCTGCACTACCTCGCGCGCGACCCGATCTACCGCAAATGGCACCACAACGACCTGCTTTTCAGCATCTGCTACGCTTTTTCCGAAACCTTCGTGCTGCCGCTGTCGCATGACGAAGTGGTCCATGGCAAAGGCGCGCTGGTCAACAAATTGCCCGGCGACGAATGGCGCCGCCACGCGCAATTGCGCCTGCTCTATGGATATATGTGGACGCATCCGGGCAAGAAACTGTTGTTTATGGGCTGCGAACTGGCGCAGGACACCGAATGGAACCACGACACCGGCTTCCCCTGGCCGCATCCGTTCAACCTGTTGAAGAATGGCATGCGGCGCTGGGTGCGCGATCTCAACGCGCTCTATCGCGCATACCCGGCCATGCACCGTCTCGACGCCTCTTACGAGGGGTTTAACTGGATCGTCACCGACGACCACGAAAATTGCGTCATCGGCTACCGCCGCTCCATCGGCCAGCGCGAGAAGGACATCGTCGTCGTGCTCAATTTCACCCCGGAGCCTCGCTTTTCCTATCGAATCGGCGCGGCGTTCAAGGGCGCGTGGCGGGAATTGCTCAACTCCGACGCCGAGGTCTACGGCGGCTCCGGCCTCGGCAATTTCGGCGGCGGCGAGACCGAGGACATCCCCTCCCACGGCGACGCGCAAAGCATCGTGCTGACGCTGCCGCCGTTTGGCGTGGTGGTGCTTGCCGCCGAAGAAAAAGCCCCGGTCCTCAGTCTCCCGAAAAATTCAGCCGCAGGCTGATGCCGTTCCCCGTCGGCGGCAGCGGAAAAGGCGCCGCCGCGCGGATCGCCGCGACGGCGGCGGCGTCGAGTTCGGGGACGCCAGTCGATTTGGTGACGCGCGCCCGGATCAGGGCGCCGGCGAAGTCGACGTCGAACGAAATCTCGCCCCTTGAATGTTTGCGCCCCGCCGGAATGGGCGGCATGTGCATGTGCGAAGCCAGCATTCCATAGACGATGGTCAGATAGGTCGAGGCCGCCTTTCCCCCGGCGATGGGCGAATTCTGCGAGGCGGGCGCGAAACTGTAATCGGGCAGCGCCGCAATCGTCGGCATCGGCGGCGGCGCCGGCGCCTCGCGTTTTTCCGGCTGGGGCGCGGCCTGTTGCGCCTTCGTTTGATCCGGAGTCTCGGGGCGCTTTATCTCGGCGGCGTTGACGGGTTCGGCGTCCGGGCGATCCTCCTTCAGTTTGGGCGCCGAAGCCTCGGCGGCCTTGGCCTCCACCGGCTTTTCGGCGCTTTGCGCCGGTTCGCTGATTGGCTTTTTGGCGGTGGATTCGGAGTCCGGCGTCGGCTTTGGCGCATGGGACGCATCGTCGGTCGCGTCTTTCTTGACTTTTTCCTCATTGGCCGCGCGCGGCGCATCCGTGGCGGGCGTTTCGTCGAAAGGGATTTTTTTCGCTTCCTGTTCGCTCTTTGGCGGCGGCTGGTCCGGCTGTTTGGGCGGCGGCGGCTCGGCGATCATTTCGACGGGGATGGCCTGTTCGTCCGGCGCGAGATCGGCCGGGCCGCCGAGATAGGCCAAAAGAACCAGCGGAATCGTATGCAGCAGAAAGCACAGGGCGATCAAAAAGGCGAAGCGGCGCCGATCGACCCGGATCGAGGACCGCGGACCCTCGTTTGGCCGTTCTTCGGGAAGCGCTGCCAGGACCATGGCGACGTGGGTAGCATGAATGAATTCAGAGGCCAATCGGCGGGGTTGTTTCGCCCGACCCCTGGGCGTCCCGCCGCCGGCCCGGCAAAAACCTCAGGAGAGGTTCAGTTCCTTGAAGAAATCATTGCCCTTGTCGTCAACGACGATAAAGGCCGGGAAATTCACCACGTCGATCTTCCAGATCGCTTCCATGCCGAGTTCGGGATATTCGAGCACCTCGACCTTCTTGATACAATCCTGCGCGAGCCGCGCCGCCGGGCCGCCGATCGAGCCCAGATAAAAGCCGCCATGCTTCTTGCAGGCTTCCGTGACCTGCGCGGAGCGATTGCCCTTGGCCAGCATGACCAGCGAGCCTCCTGCCGCCTGAAACGAATCGACATAGGCGTCCATGCGCCCCGCCGTGGTCGGGCCGAACGAGCCTGAGGCGTAGCCCGTCGGCGTCTTCGCCGGGCCGGCGTAATAGACCGGATGGTTTTTGAGGTAGTCCGGCATCGGGTCGCCATCTTCCAGCCTTTCGCGGATCTTGGCGTGGGCGAGATCGCGCGCGACGATGATCGTGCCGGTCAGCGACAGCCGCGTCTTGACCGGATATTTGCTCAAGGTTGCGAGAATTTCCTTCATCGGCTGGTTGAGATCGATCTCGACCACCGCGCCGCCGAGCGCCGCCTCGTCGATCTGTGGCAGGAAGCGCGCCGGATCGTGCTCCAGTTCTTCGAGAAACACGCCGTCGCGGGTGATCTTGCCGAGCGCCTGCCGGTCGGCGGAGCAGGAGACGCCAATGCCGATCGGCAGCGAGGCGCCATGGCGCGGCAGCCGGATCACCCGCACGTCATGGCAGAAATATTTGCCGCCGAATTGCGCGCCGACGCCGAGATCCTGGGTCAGCTTGTGGATCTCGGATTCGAGATTGAGATCGCGGAAGGCGTGGCCGTCCTCGCCGCCTTCGGTCGGCAGGGCGTCGAGATAATGCGCAGAAGCGAGCTTGACCGTCTTGAGATTGAGTTCCGCCGACAGGCCGCCGATGACGATGGCGAGATGATAGGGCGGACAGGCGGCGGTGCCGAGGCCCAGAATCTGCTTTTTCAGCACTTCCAGCAGCCGGTCGTGGGTCAGGAGCGAGGGCGTGCCCTGCACCAGATAGGTCTTGTTGGCCGAGCCGCCGCCCTTGGCCATGAACAGGAATTTGTAATAATCCTCGCCCTCTTCATAGATGTCGATCTGGGCGGGAAGATTGTTTCTGGTGTTCTTTTCCTCGAACATCGAGAGCGGCGCGAGCTGCGAATAGCGCAGGTTCTTTTTCTCGTAGGCGTCCTTGACGCCCTGCGACAAGGCGGCCTCGTCGCCGCCGTGGGTGAAGACGCGCCGGCCCTTCTTGCCCATGACGATGGCGGTGCCGGTGTCCTGGCACATCGGCAAGACGCCGCCGGCGGCGATATTGGCGTTTTTCAACAGGTCGAAAGCCACGAACTTGTCGTTGCCGGTGGCTTCGGGATCGTCGAGAATTTTGCGCAATTGCGCGAGATGGGCGGGGCGCAGCAGATGGTTGATGTCGCTCATCGCCGCTTCCGCGAGCAGGCGGATCGCTTCCGACTCGACCACCAGAATCTCCTCGCCGCCGAATTTTTCGACGCGCACGCCCTGGTCGGAGAGTTTTCTGTAGGGCGTCTCGTCCTTGCCGAGCGGGAAGAGCGGAGCATAGGCGGAAGCAGCTTGGGTGGAAGTCATGGCGGCCATCCCGGAGGTTTTAGCGAGCGGTTTGCGTCGCGCGCTTTTAGGCTTTTCGCCAGAGGTTTCCTAGTTGGCGATTTGGGGAAGGAGCCGCACGATATTTTTCGACGACTTATTCGTAAAGCTTTTTAACCCAAAAAAGAGCATATGTCCTCAAACATCTAAATAACATCACATCGCATCTCAACCTGACATCCAGTGTATAATCAATTAAAATTTAATTAAAGCCATTGGGATGATTGTAAAAATATTAATAACTAAAACGATAATTCTATTAATATGCGAATATTAATTTTTTAAATTATTAAATTTTATGTTTTTTTATATCTACGCCATATAGGCGTGATGATATAAAAAATACCATTAAAAAGTTAAATACAAGAAGAATAATTAGCAATTGACCAAATTGCTCGTAATTTAGATTTATTTTATCCACTGCGCCATCTTTCAATAATTAATGACACAGCAACTTGTGCAAAGATCCAAAATACTATAAAAAATCTAGCTCGAAACGACAGTCGACGCGAGAACCGGCCAATGACCAGCGCCCCGAGGGCGCTGGTTAACGGAATGATCACAACGTAGGCGATTATGGTTTCAAGAGGATACTTCATGGAGCGCTGCCGGCCGAGTTTTGAGAAAATTCGTCGAGCGCCCCCGCTAGCTTTCTTGCGCGCTGCAAGTGCTTAACTCCCGGATGATCCATTAAAGAGAATGCATGAATTAGGCCTTCTAAATCCGACCAACTAAGCGACACCTCAAACCAACTGAAATTCTCTGTGCCCGCACCAAAGCGCGGAAAATCTGCGCAGGCACGCCAATTATCCGGTTCGGCATCCCTTCCGCGTGGGGTGTAGGCATCACAGTCCTGATAATGACCGTGCATGGCGTCACTTTTACTTAACATGCTCAATACCACCTCCTTAAAATCGAAAACAAATAAATTAAATACTACATTGAGCACGCCGAAAAGGAAGCACATGCCCGATTGCCCTCAATGCGCTTCGCCTTTTCGTGACTTATCGTGATCTTTTGTGTAACATGTTACAAAGGATGCGTCATGCAGCGGAAAATCCAAAATCCCGTTCCTCCCGAAAAGCGCATGGCGAGCTATCGCCAGCGGATGCGGGCGGCTGGTTTGCGGCCTGTGCAAATCTGGGTTCCCGACACGCGCTCGCCCGATTTTTTCGAAATCTGCCGTCGTCAGGCGCGGGCGGTTGCCGCGAGCGATCCGGCAGGCGACGAACTGATGCGCTTTGTCGCCGAGGTGCAGGACTGGCCGGAATCCTGATGCAGCGCGGCCAATTCGTGACCGTCGCCACACCCGGCGACTATGGCAAGCCTCGGCCCGCTCTTGTCGTGCAAAGCGATCTTTTCACGGAGCTTCCCTCCGTCGTGATCTGTCCTTTGACGACGACCCTTCGCTCCGATGCCGATCTGTTCCGTCTCGATGTCGAACCATCGCCGGGCAATGGCCTCCGGCAATCGTCGCAAATCGCCATCGATAAAATCACGGTCATTCCCGCGGTCAAAATCGGCGGCGTCATCGGCCAGGCCGACGACGCCTTGCTGTTGCCCGTCAATCGCGCGCTCGCGCTATTTTTGGGCATCGTCTGACGCGGCCCGCAAAAAATTCCGCAGCCGCACCGTCAGCGCCACCTCGTCGCGCGTTTCGCATTCCCAGATTGTCAGCACGTCCCAGCTCATCGCGTGCAAGGCTTCGCGGTGTTTTTCATCGCGGGCGCGGTTTTTGGCGATCTTTTCGCGCCAATAGGCGGCGTTGGTTTTCGGCGCCCGCGCGCCGCGCTTGCAATCGTGGCCGTGCCAGAAACAGCCGTGAATGAAAATCGCCTTCTACTTGCCGATATAGGCGATGTCGGGCGCGCCGGGCAGGTCGCGCCGGCACAGGCGATAGCCGGGCGCGATAGCGCGTAAAATTCGTCGTGCGAAAAGCTCCGGCGCGGTGTCGCGCCCCTTGACGGCGCGCATGACGGCGGAGCGTTCCATTCCCCCGACGCGCCTAAGCCTTGGGCGGCGGCAGATGCAGCATTTCGCCTGCCTGGTGCGAGATCGTGCCCTTGATCTTTTCGGCGATCAGCGCCAGCGCCCAGGGCAGTTCGAGCGAGATGCGCACGCAGTGGGGCAGAAAATCCATGGCGCCGTGCAGGGAATGGCCCATCACCGTGACGAGAATGTCGGCATGGTTCTCCCCCCAATCCACTTTGAAGGCGCCGTTCTTGTCGCCAAGCTTGTGCTGCAAGGCGTCCATCCCGTCATGGACACGCCGCTTCGCTTCCTCGGGGCCGAGTTGGTGTTTCACATCGACGGTAACGGTCTTGCCCATGCCATTTCTCCGCGCGCCTTGCTGCGGCGCCGAGGCAAGAGGTAGCTATCCCGAGTCAAAAACGCCAGCGCCAAGCCGAAAAAACAGATTTCCGCCCGCCGGATTTCACATGATTCTTCTCCGGGCGCCGGCGGACACTGGAACGGAAAATCTCAGTCGTTCTGCTGGATCACGCTGCGCAGGATCGGATAGACCTGATTTTCCCATCTCTTGCCGCTGAACACGCCGTAATGGCCGACGGCCGCCTGAAGATGGTGTCGCTTGCGGAACGGCTTCAGGCTGGTGGCGAGATCATGCGCCGCCATGGTTTGGCCGACCGCGCAAATGTCGTCCCGCTCGCCCTCGATGGTCAACAGCGCGGTCTTGCGGATCGCCCTCGGATCGACCTTGCGGCCGCGAAATTGCATTTCGCCGAGCGGCAGCAGATGTTCCTGGAACACCCATTGCACGGTTTCGAGATAGAATTCCGCCGGCATGTCGAGCACCGCGAAATATTCGTCGTAAAAAGCCTTGGTCTGGATGGCCTTGTCCTTCTCGCCGCCGGCGAGATTGTGGAACAGTTCGACATGGGCCTTGACGTGGCGTTCCATGTTCATCGCCATGAAGGCGGAAAGCTGGATGAAACCCGGATAGACCCGCCGCCGCGCGCCCTTGTAGCGCAGGGGCACGCGACCGATCAGGTTCTTTTCGAACCAGGCCATCGGCTTTTCCTTGGCGAGGGTGTTGACCTTGGTCGGGCTGATGCGGGTGTCGATCGGCCCGGCCATCAAGGTCATCGAGGCCGGCTGGGCGGGATTGGAATCCTCGGCCATGATCGAGGCCGCGACCATGACCTGCACGCAGGGTTGGCAGACCGCGACAACATGCGCGCCGGGGCCGATATGTTCGAGAAACCGGATCACATGCGCGACATATTCGTCGAAGCCGAACACGCCCTCCTCGAGGCTCACGTCGCGCGCATTGTGCCAGTCGGTGATGTAGACGTCGTGGTCGGCGAGCAGCGTCTGCACCGTCGAGCGCAGCAAGGTGGAGAAATGGCCGGACAGAGGCGCCACCACCAGCACGCGCGGTTGCGGGGCGGCCGTATCCTTCGTGAAATGCAGTAAAGTGGCGAAAGGCAGAACCAGCGCCGCCTCTTCGACGATCGGCGCCTGTTCGTTGCCGACGAGGATGTCCTTGAGCTTGAAAGGCGGGCGGGTATGGGTCAGGCCGGCGCGGTCGATCATTTCATAGGCGGCGGAAAGATTGCGCACCAGCGCGTTTTCGCTGAACACCGGATAGGGGAGCCTGAGGATCTCCAGCGCCAACCGCGCGAAAGCCTTGACCGGCGCCATCAGATCCGATTGGGCTTGATAGGCTTGGTACATCATTCCCCGCGCACCGAAATCCCTTGAACGACCGCCCTTCGGCGGCGCCGACGAACTCTGCTTCAATCGTAAACCCATACGACAGTCCCATGTTCGCATACAATCTGCTAAAGGTCTAAGACCAAATCAAAAGGAGGGGACACGCCGGCAAATCATGCTATTAGGAATCTTGTTGGAAACTTGCAGAAATCCTGGGCGCCGCATCGACGCCCGTCGGCGCGACAAAATGACCATATTTTGCGGATTGCGAACCGGCCAATGGGTGTTCTAGTTTAGTTCGACGGGGAGCGGATGAAATGGCCAATGCGGTTTTAACCATTAGCAGCAAGAATTATTCGTCCTGGTCGCTGCGGGGTTGGCTGCTCTGCAAAATGGCCGGGCTGAAATTCGAGGAAAAAAGCCTGTCGATCGACGATCCGAGCGCGCGGGCCGAGCTGTTGCTGCTGTCTTCGTCCTTCCGGACCCCGGCGCTCGACCATGAGGGCCTCCACGTCTGGGATACGCTGGCCATTGCCGAATATCTGCACGAGCTTTTTCCGAAGGCTGGGATCCTGCCGGCAGAACGCGCCGCGCGCAGCCACAACCGCTCGGTCTCCGGCGAAATGCATTCCGGCTTCACCAATTTGCGCTCGGCCCTGCCGATGAACATCAAGGCGATTTTTCCGAATTTCCGCGTATGGACCGGCGCCAAGCCCGATATCGAACGGATCTCCGCCATCTGGCGCGAATGTCTGAGCCAGTATGGCGGCCCCTTCCTGTTCGGTTCAAAGCCGACGCTCGCCGACGCCATGTTCGCCCCCGTCGCCTCGCGCTTCGCCACCTATAATGTCGGCATCGATGCGCAATGCTCGGGGTTCCGCGATCATATTCTCGGCTGGGCGCCGATGATCGAATGGACCGAAGCGGCAATAGCCGAGGTCGACGAGATGGAAGAACTTGACGTCGAGTTTTAGAGCATATTCCCTGCAAGTTGCTGACTTTTGGGAAAAGAACGCGCCGTTATAAACAAATGGCTGGAAAATTTTGATGTTTCGACGAAACATCAAGACGCCCGGGAATGCCTGTCGTTGAGTTTGATGGCGCGAGCTGAATCGCGTTCGCGGTCAACCGGCGACAAAGGCGCACGCCGAAACCGCCATTCCAGCGGCTCGCGCCGCCACACTCGCCCCTCACGTCGCCAGCAGCGCATTGCGCGTGGAAATGAGTCCCGCCGTCGAACCGTCCAACCCCTTCAGGTCGGCGCCGGCCTCGGCCACCAGAGGACCCAGCCGGCCGCATAATTCCTTGCCCAGTTCGACGCCCCATTGATCGAACGGGTTGATGTCCCAGATCGCCGATTGCACGAAAACCTTGTGCTCGTAAAGCGCAACGATGCGGCCGAGCGCGCGCGGGGTCAGCGCGCGATAGAGCAGTGTCGAGGACGGCCGGTCGCCCGAAAACACCTTGTGCGGCGCCAATTCGTCGATCCTGGCCGCGCTCAGGCCCTGCGCCTTCAGGATTTCGCGCACTTCCCGCTCGGAGCGTCCGCGCATCAAGGCTTCGCTCTGGGCGAGGCAATTGGCGACCAGCAGCACGTGATGATGCTCATCGGCGTCGGTTGGCTGCGCGGCGATGAGAAAATCGACCGGCGTGACTTCCGTGCCCTGGTGGAGCAGCTGGAAAAAGGCGTGCTGGCTGTTGGTGCCGGGCTCGCCAAACACGATGGGGCCGGTGGCGCGCGGCGTCGGCGTGCCGTCGCGCAGCACGCTCTTGCCGTTGGACTCCATGTCGAGCTGTTGCAGATAGGCGGCAAAACGCAAGAGGCGCTGGTCGTAGGGAATCACCGCCTGCGCGGCAAACCCCCAGATATTGCGGTGCCACACGCCGATCAGCGCCATCAGCACCGGGATATTTTGCGCCAGCGGCGTGTGCTGGAAATGCTCGTCGACATCGAAGCCGCCGCGTAAAAATTCCTCGAAATTTTCGGGGCCGATGGCGATGGTCAGGCTCAGGCCGATCGCAGACCACAGCGAATAGCGCCCGCCGACCCAGTCCCAGAAGCCGAACACCCGGTCGGGCTTGACACCGAAGGCCGCGACCTTGTCCAGCCTTGTCGAGACGGCCGCGAAATGATCGCCGACCGCCGCCTCGCCGAGGGCGCTCGCCACCCAGGCGCGGGCGCTGGCGGCGTTGGTCATGGTTTCCTGGGTGGTGAAGGTCTTTGACGAGACGATGACCAGGGTGCGCGCCGGATCGAGCCCGCCCAGCACATCGGCGACGTCGGCGCCATCGACATTGGAGACGAAATGCGTCTTGAGTTCCGGCCTGCCGTAAGGCGACAGCGCGCGCGTCGCCATCGCCGGGCCGAGATCGGAGCCGCCGATGCCGATATTGACGATATCGGTGAAAATATCGCCCCGCGCGCCGCGAATGTCTCCATCCCGCACTTTGATGGCGAAAGCGGCGACTTTCCGGCGCTCGGCCAAAACGTCGGGCATGACGTCGGCGCCATCGACCAGCACCGGCTTGCCCGAAAAATTGCGCAGCGCCATGTGCAGGGCGGGCCGGCCCTCGGTGGCGTTGACTTTTTCGCCGGCGAACAGCGCGCTGCGTCTTCGCTCCACCCCTGCCGCGCGGGCGAGGTCGAACAAATGGCCGAGCGTCGCCTTGGTCAGGCGGTTTTTCGAATAATCATAGACGAGGTCGTCGAGGCGGGCGGTGAAAGCCTCGAACCGGCCCGGATCGGCGGTGAAAAGCTCGGTGACGCGATGGGAAGCGATTTCGACGCGATGCGCCTCCAGGGCGGCGAAGGCGGCGGCGACGGCGTTGCGATCCATGGTTTTCCCCCAATCTTGGTTTTTATCCGGCCAAGCTAACCTTTGTCGCGGCGAAAAAACAGCTTTTTGATCGCCTTTGGCGATGACGCTTGCGGCGGGCGGCTTTTTGCGTTTGATGCGCGCATGGCTCCTCCCATTCTCGTCCTGCAAGGCGTCGGCCTTACTCTTGGCGGCAAGCCCCTGATCGACTCCGCCGATCTCTCCGTCGAGCGGGGCGACCGGCTTTGTCTCGTCGGACGCAACGGCTCCGGCAAATCGACCTTGCTCAAGATCGCAGCCGGACAGATCGAGGCCGATCACGGCCTGCGTTTTCTGCAACCCGACGCCACCGTGCGCTATCTGCCGCAGGAGCCCGACATCGCCGGACATGACAGCGTGTTCGATTATGTCGCGGCGGGGCTCCATCATGGCGACGACGATTACCGCGCCCGCTATCTGCTCGATCAACTGGGCCTGACCGGCGCGGAAAAACCGCAAAATCTGTCCGGCGGCGAGGCGCGGCGCGCGGCGCTGGCGCGCGTGCTGGCGCCCGAGCCCGATATTCTGTTGCTCGACGAGCCGACCAATCATCTCGACCTGCCGGCCATCGAATGGCTCGAAAGCGAATTGCAGAGCCTGCGCTCGGCTCTGGTGCTGATCAGCCATGACCGGCGTTTTCTGCAAAACCTGTCGCGCGCCACCGTCTGGCTCGACCGGGGCGCGACGCGGCGTTTGAATCGCGGTTTTGGCGAATTCGAGGCCTGGCGCGACGCGGTTCTCGAACAGGAGGAGCGCGACGCGCAAAAGCTCGACCGCAAGATCGTCGCCGAGGAACATTGGGTGCGCTACGGCGTCACCGCCCGAAGAAAACGCAACGTGCGGCGCATGGCCGGTCTGGCGACCCTGCGCTCCGAGCGCCGCGAGGCGACAAAATCGCTGGGCGACGTAAAAATTTCCGTCGCCGAGGGGAAAATCTCGGGCCGTCTGGTGGTCGAGGCGGAAGACGTCTCGAAAAGCTATGACGGGCGCGCCATCGTGAAGGACCTGTCGTTGCGGATTTTGCGCGGCGACCGCCTGGCGCTGGTCGGGCCGAACGGCGCCGGCAAGACCACGTTGATCAATCTGTTGACCGGCGAAATCGCGCCGGATACCGGAATGGTCCGGCTAGGGACCAATCTGGAGATGGCGACGCTCGACCAGCGCCGCGCCGCGCTCGACGCCAATGCGACGCTGGCCGACACGCTGACCGGCGGCGGCTCGGACTGGGTCGAGATCAATGGCGAGCGGAAGCATGTCATCGGCTACATGAAGGACTTTTTGTTCCCGCCCGAACAGGCGCGCACGCCGACGGGAAAGCTTTCCGGCGGCGAGCGGGCGAGGCTTTTGCTGGCTCGGGCATTGTCGCTGCCGTCGAATTTTCTGGTGCTCGACGAACCGACCAACGATCTCGATCTGGAGACGCTTGACCTGTTGCAGGAAATGCTTGGCGACTATCCCGGCACCATCCTGCTGGTCAGCCATGACCGCGATTTTCTCGACCGCGTCGCCGGCGCGGTGCTGGTGTCGGAAGGCGAGGGCCGCTGGATCGAATATGCCGGCGGCTACACCGACATGCTGAGCCAGCGCGGATTTGGCCTGTCGCCTAATGTCAAGGTCAAGGCTTCGGCCAAGAAACCCGCCGCCATGGCGCCGGTTGCGCCGCGCCCGGAGGCGAAGCGCCGTCTCAGCTTCAAGGAAAAACACGCGCTGGAAACCCTGCCGGCGACAATGGAAAAGCTGCGCGCGACCGCCGCCAAACTCCACGCCATTCTCGACGATCACGCGCTTTACAGCCGCGATCCCAACCGTTTCGCCGAGGCCAGCGCGCTGCTCGCAAAGACCGAGGCCGAATTGGCGAGCGCCGAGGATCAATGGCTGGAACTGGAGATGCTGCGCGAGGAAATCGGCGGCTGAAGCCGCCAGAGTCGTAGCCTTGTCATCGCCGGGCAAAGCCCGCATCATCCGCCCATAAATAAAAAACGGGAGGCTGGGGATGGAAGGCCTGATGCAAAGGCGGGAATTGCTGATTTCCTCGATCATCGTCCATGCGGCCCGCCATCACGGCGAGGCCGAAGTGATCTCCCGCCGCGAGGACGGCTCGATCGTGCGGACCGATTATCGGACGATCGAACGCCGCGCCCGGCGCCTCGTCGGCGTGCTGCGGGCGCTGGGAGTCAAATATGGCGACCGCGTCGCCACCCTGGCGATGAACAGCGACCGTCATCTCGAACTTTACTACGCCATTTCGGGTATGGGCGCGGTCTGCAACACCATCAATCCGCGCCTATCGACCGACGACATCGCCTATATCGCCGCGCATGCCGAAGACGGGCTGATTTTCGTCGATCCCTGTTTCGTCCCCCTCGTCGAGGCGGTGGCGCCAAAGCTCGCAGGGCTTCTCCGCGCGGTGGTCGTTCTGGCGGAGCCTGCCGAAACGCCAGCCTGCGACCTGCCGCCCGGCGTCGCGCCCCATTGTTACGAAACCCTGCTGGCGGCGGCGCCAGAGGAGCCGGAATGGCCGACCTTCGACGAAAACACCGCAGCGGCGATGTGCTATACTTCGGGCACGACGGGACGGCCGAAGGGCGTGCTTTATTCGCACCGCTCCGCCGTGCTGCACGCCATGATGGTCAATTTCGCGGATTCCATCGGCCTGCGCGCGATCGATCGCATCGCCGCCGTGGTGCCGATGTTCCATGTCAACGCCTGGGGTCTACCCTATGTCGCGCCCATGGCCGGCGCGACGCTGATCATGCCGGGACGCCATCTCGACCCGGCGAACCTGCTTGGCCTGCTCAATGCGGAGCGCGCGACCGTTGCGGCCAGCGTGCCGACGATCTGGCTTGGACTGATCGCCCATCTGCGCGAGACCGGAGAAAGTTTTCGGACTCTGACGCGCATCGTCTCCGGCGGCGCCGCTTTTCCGCGCGCACTGATCGGCGAATATGCCCGGCTCGGCGTCAGCGTCTCGCATGCCTGGGGCATGACCGAGAGCAGCCCGATCGTCACCTTCAACGCCCCGAAACCGGCGACGGCGCAGCTCGACGCCGAGGCGCTGCTTGACCAGCAGGCGAAGCAGGGGCGCGTCGTCTATGGCGTCGATGTGCGCGCCGAGAACGAACAAGGCGCCGAGGTCCCTTGGGATGGCAGGACCCCGGGCAATCTGTTGTTTCGCGGCCATTGGGTGGCCAGCTCCTATTATCGCCAGCCCGAAACGCAGGTCGGCGTGCAAGGCTGGTTCCCGACCGGCGATGTCGGCGTGATCGACGAGCAGGGTTTTGTCGAGCTGACCGACCGCACCAAGGACCTGATCAAGTCGGGCGGCGAATGGATCAGCTCCATCGCACTCGAAAACATCGCCATCGGCCATCCGGAAGTGGCGGAGGCGGCGGCCATCGCCACGCCCGACGAAAAATGGGGCGAAAGGCCGCTGCTGATCGTGGTTCCGCGCAGCGGTTGCGCGCCGGAGCCGGACGATGTGCGGAAATTTTTCGAGGGCCGGACGCCGAGCTGGTCAATTCCCGACCGGGTGATCGTGACCGAGGAACTACCTCATGGCGCGACCGGGAAAGTCCTGAAATCGAAATTGCGCGCGCTTTACGCCAACCCGCCAAAGCCTTGAAAGGCGATAGCCGCCGCGCCAAATGCTATGCAATAGAATCAGATCGCCATTTGGAGACCAGCGGCATGAGCGGCTCTTTCGACGTCATCGTCTATCATAATCCCGCCTGCGGCACCTCGCGCAACGTGCTGGGGCTGATCCGCAACGCCGGCATCGAGCCGCATGTCGTCGAATATCTCAAAAGCCCGCCGAGCCGGGCGCTGTTGAAAAATCTGCTCAACCGCGCCGGCTTGCAGGTCCGCGACATCCTGCGCAGGAAAGGGACGCCCTATGCGGAACTCGGGCTCGACAATCCCGCGCTGACCGACGACGATATTTTCGCGGCGGTGGCGAAACACCCGATTTTGATCGAACGGCCGCTGGTGGCGAGCCCGAAAGGCGTGCGCCTGTGCCGCCCGTCCGAACGCGTACTGGAACTGCTGCCGCCGCAGCGCGGCGAATTCTTCAAGGAAGACGGCGAACGCATCGTCGACGAACAGGGCCGCCCCGTCGCCTCCGCGTGAACGGGGAAATTTTGGCGAGCAGATGGTGAAACGCTTTTTCCATTCGGTTTGACAAAGTTGCCGCAGGGCGGCGCCCGACGCTTGGCGATCGAAACGGGGGCGCTTCTTTGCTCTCAACCAACATTCGCGTGCGTTGCAATTACGAAGCCCTAAAGCCGTCAAGAGCCGAACAAAGCCATCGCGGCAGGGACGCGCGTTACGGCCCACCCCCCGCACAAGGCCTTATACCGTCGGCCCTTGCTTCCGGCTCGTCGGAAGCAAGTCGCCCGCTACGGCCTACCCGAGCCGGACTTCCCACCGGCGAGACAGCGCCAGTTTTCCTGGCGCACCAGCAATCCAGTGGCCATGGTCCTCGGAAAGTCTGGATTGCTTCGCTTCGCTCAACTCATGACGCCAACGTAAAGTTCGCGCGAGGCGCAAAAATCCTATGTCGGCCGCGCTTCGCCCCGGTCGTGCGGATTATCCGCCTGGTTGCGCATCCAGTCGGCGAGCTTGGTCATGTTGGCGTCGAGTTCCGCCCGCGCCGCCGGATCGGCGACGGTCTCGGCAAGTGCCTTACGCATGCACGTCAGCCAGGCGTCGCGGTCCGCATTGCCGATCGGGAAGCGCATATGGCGCTGGCGCAGCCGCGGATGGCCCTTTTCCGGCGAATAAAGTTTTGGACCGCCGGTCCATTCAGACAAATAGCGCTTGAGCACGACTTTCACCGGGCCAAGGTCGAAATCATGCATGTCGCGAATTTTCTTCGCTTCCGGCAGCTTGTCCATATGGCCGTAAAAGGCCTCGACTAGCCGATCCAGCGTGACCGCGCCGCCGATCCGCTCGAAAATGGAAATTTCCGTCGCCGTTTCGCTCAAGGCCTTTTCCTTCGGTTGGCTTCATTTGGCCATGCTCGGCAGAAGCAGCACTTCCGCCGGGGCGCCGCCCTGCGGCTGGACCAGTTCGAGCATGGCGACCAGCGACAAGCCGCCGTCGCCTTCCATCGGCACAACGGCGTCGGGCGGCATTTGTGTCAAGGCTTCGAGCAATTGCGCCACGGTCATGGCGCGGCGCCGTCGAAGGTCAAAACCGTCGGCTCCTCGTCGAGCATGAGGATTTCCGCCCGCCGCAATTGCCCGGCGGCGTCATAGTCGTAGACGTGACTCAGCTCGACATCGCCATAGACGATTTTCTGGAACCGCGACAGCCGGCCGCCCGCGTCGTAAAAAGCGCGGATATAGGTGTTGCGGTTGGTCAGCGCCTCCGGCTCGATCTGATTGACCAGCTTTAGCGGCAATTTCACACCGGAGGTGGCGAGAAAGAACCGGCAGTCCAGCGACTCGTCCGCAAATTCGCTCATTTTCGCCCTTCGCCGAAGCCCCCAATCCGAAACCGCGTCACGGATGAATGGTGATTTCCATCGTATCTTCGAGGTCGTCGTCGTGGCGCGGCGCGAAATCCTCTTCGACCAGCGCCACGCCATGGATGCAGACGTCGCCGTCGAGCACAAGGACCCTGACTTTTTCGAGCTGCGCGCCTTCGCAGGCGCCGGACAGACAGGTTCCGGTCTCTATGGCGAATTTCGCGCCGTGGCGGCCGCACTGCAACAGCGCGCCGGTCTCGTCGAGAAATTTTCCCGAGCCGATGTTGAGCCAGACGCCCTGGTGCGGACAGGCGTTGCGATAGGCGTGGAAGGCGCCCTGGTCGTTGCGGGCGATGACGATGCGAAAGGGTTTTGAGCCGCCCGAACCGTCGGATTCAGCGAGGTCGAAAGCCTTGGCTTGCCCGCGCGCGATGTCGCGCTCGCCACAAATAACGAAAACCTCACCGGGAATCGTCTCTTCCCCTGCTTCGCTCATCGCACCCTCGGACCGCCGGATCTTTTAAACCGCCATGAGTTTTGCATGAACCATGCCATGGTCGGGCAAGAGATGAAGGACCGGGCGCAAGATGAACATGAAATTCTACATGACGCCGGGCTCCTGCTCGACGGCGATCCATATCATTCTCGAAGAGATGGAGGAAATTTTCGAAGCCCATATCGTCAACCTTCCCGCCGGCGACCAGTTCAAGCCCGAATATCTCGCGATCAATCCCAAGGCCAATATCCCGGCTCTGGTGCGGCCCGACGGCACGGTGCTGACCGAGGTCGCGGCCATCGCCTTCTGGCTGGGCCGGGCGCGCAAGCGCGGCCAGTTCTGGCCGGCCAATCTCGAAGACGAGACGCGGGCGCTGGAGACCATGATCTTCGTCACCAGTTCGCTGCACGGCCATGGTTTCGCGCGGATTTTCGCGCCGGGCCAATTTTCCGCCGACTCACAGGCCCATGCGACCATCGAGGCGCAGGGCCGCGCTCTGGTCCAGAAGGGCTTTGGCATTGTCAACCAGACGCTGGAAGGCCGCAAATGGGTCGGCGGCGATTATGGCGTCGCCGATGCGGTGCTGTTTTATGTCGAATTCTGGGCCGACAAGATCGGGCTGGCGCTGCCCGCCAATCTGCTCGCCCATTACCGCGCCATGCTCGCGCGCCCCGCCGTGTCGCAGGTGTTGCGCGAAGAAGGCTATGCGCCCGACAAGCTCGGCCAGCGGGATCGAGTGTGACAGCGCACTTGTCGCAACTGCGACAAGGCGCCATGTGAGGGGGATTCCCTTCTCCCCATGCGGGAGAAGGTGGCGCAAAGCGCCGGATGAGGGGTTCTCGCCGCGCGATGACGGTTATGGGAAGGCTGCGGGACATCTCCGGGGGTTCACAGGGCCAGACCCCTCATCCGTCTCGCGCTTCGCGCGATCCACCTTCTCCCGCCATAGGACGTCCGAAAGGACGTCCGTCTTTCGACGGACTATGGGGAGAAGGAAAACGAGCGGGCGCTATGCGCGTTTCTTGCATCCAGCGGCGGAAGCGGACGGAAAGGCTGTGGAATGACTATTGACGAGATCATCGAAAATTTCGAATTCCTCGACGATTGGGACGATCGCTACCGCTATCTGATCGAACTCGGGCGCACGCTGGAGCCGCTGCCCGAAGAGGCGCATAACGAGACCAACAAGGTGCGCGGCTGCGCCAGCCAGGTATGGCTGCAAACCAGCGTCGCGCCCGGCCCCGATGGCGCGCCGGCGCTTTATCTGCTCGGCGACAGCGACGCGCATATCGTGCGCGGCCTCGTTGCCCTGACCCTGGCGTTTTTCTCCGGCCGCCCGGCGCGCGACATCATCGCGGCCGACGCGCAGGCGCTGTTTCGCACGCTCGGCTTCGAACAGCATCTGACGCCGCAGCGCTCCAACGGCTTGCGCTCGATGGTCGATCGCATCAAGCAGGACGCCGCGCGCGCGCTGGCGACGGCCTGAACGGAAGCCAAAAACAGAAATGCCCGCCGACGCAGCCCTTGCGTCGACGGGTTTTTCTTTTGAGCGGGATTTTCCTGGCGCCGGACGAAGGCGTCAGGCTGCCGCGGCGGCTTTCAGCGATTCGAGTTCGGTCGCGTTGATGCGGAAAATCATGCGTCCGCCCGCCAGGGCCTGTGCGGCGTGCGGAACCTTGACGCACAGCAGATTGAACCATTTCTGCCCCGAAACCCCTTCCGGAAGTTCGCTGATTTCATTCACGGAACCGTCTGCTTCATAGCGGGCGTGGATCACGATTTCACTTGGCGCCATTTCTCATTCTCCTCTCGGTGTGCTGTCAAAGCACAGGAATTTCAATCTTGATGTCTTCCGTGCCGAGCACCGTGGCCTGGCAGGCGAGGCGCGACTTCGAGCCGACGCCGACCAGATCGTCGAGCTTGGCGTTTTCGTCGCGCGTGGTCTTGGACACGCCCTTGCGGCCCTCGAGCAGGAAAATATGGCAGGAGCCGCATTTGGCGCTGCCTTCGCACTTATGCGTGAAATCGGGTTCGGCCTGCAGGATCGCGGCCAGAATGGTCATGCCTTCCCCGGCTTCCACCGTCTTGCCCGAAGGCAGAATCGTAATCACCGACATTTTCTTGTTCCTCTCTTGGCATCGGGGAAATCGTCGCGCGGAAGACGATCAGTAGATCGCCGCCCCCGCCCCCACATTGACCGACGCGTCCTTCATGGTCGCGACGATGAATTCGATCTGGCGTTCGTCGAGATGGCAGTGAAACGGCAGGGCCACCGCCCGGTCCGCCACCTTTTCCGTGACGAACAGATCGCCGCGCCGGCTGCCGCGATCGACATAATGGCGTTGCAGATGCAGCGGGTTGCAAAAAGCCGCCGCCTCGACCTTTTCGTCCGCGAGATCCTCGACAATGGCGTCGCGGCTCGACCGCGAGAAACGCGTGCCCAGATGAACGACATAGAGCAGCCAGTGAATCTCGGTGACGTCGGGCGCGATATAGGGCGGCTTGATGCCCTCGAAGGACTGCACGTAGCGGGTGTAATAATGTTCGACCGTGCGGCGTTTCTCGAGAATTTCGTCGAGCCGCCGCAATTGCGCCAGACCGAGCGCCGCCGCTATGTCGCTGATCTGCGCCTGCAGGGCCGGATCGCCGGTCACGGCGACCGAGGCGCGCTCTTGCGGCTGGTGGGCGCGACGGCGCTTGATCGCCATGGCGAGTTCGGAACTGTCGGTGACGATCATGCCGCCTTCGCCGCAGGTGAGCGGCGAAGGCTGCGAAAAGTCGAACACGGCGGCGTCGCCGAAGGTCCCGACCAACGCGCCCTTGTATTTCGAGCCGATGGCTTCGGTCGAATCCTCGATCAGCTTCAAGCCATGCCGGTCGGCGAGTTCGCGCAGGCTGGTCCAGTCGGCGGGATGGCCGTTCGTGTTGCCGGCGATAATGGCGCGGGTTTTCGGCGTGATCTTGATCTCGGCCTTGGAGGCGAGCAACACGCCCGACCAATAGTCGATGTCGGCGAAAACCAGCGTCGCGCCAACCGCCGCCGCCGCCTGCGCGGTTTCGCGCCAGGAGAAGGAGGGCGCGATGACTTCGTCGCCCGGCCCGATTTTGAGCGCGGCGAGGACCAGCGCGAGGCCTATGGTTCCGCTCGGAACCGCGATGGCGTAGCGCCGGCCAAGATAAGCGGCGAAAGCCCGTTCGAAGGCTTCGGCGACCGGTCCGTGCGACACACGCGCCGAGCGCAGCACCTCCTCGACCGCCGCCAGTTCGACCGAGGTCAGGTCGGGGTCGGACAAAGGAATGATCGAACCCGCGACCTCCTCGCCTTCGAAATCTTCTTCCAGATCTTCGTCCGGCTCCATGACGGGTCCGGTCATTGGCCGGGGCTCCGGGCCGCCAGAATGAAGCCCATCGCCGCCTCCGGATCGGTGACGACGGTCGGGCAATGGTTGGTCACGTCGAGCAGGTGCAGGTCATAGGCGGCAAAGGAACGGAAAGGCTCTTCGAGCACATCGGAGGCGTCGCAGCGCGACCAGGCGAGGTGCGGATATTTCTGGCGCAAGGCCGCATAGGGCGAGGAATCCGCCGGGGCCTGCGCCACCAAAGCCTCGATTTCGAGCAATTCTTCGGCCTTGATCGGCATGGTCAACCTCTTTCACAATTCTTCGACCGCCTGTTTCTGTGCGAAAACCCGGCGCGTTCCAAGGAAAAGGCGCGGCTCACAGCGGCACGATTTCTTCCTCGAGACAGCCGATCACGTATTTCTCGTTGAATTCGACGAGATAGACCGGCGTATTGGTTTCGACATGGGCGCCGACTTGCACGATCTCGCCGAGGCCGCCGGCCTCGACCAGCAGGGCGTCCTGTTCGACATTTGGATAGGACCCGTCGTTGACGAGGTCGACGAGGCAGCGCACGCGCTGTCCCCATTGATATTTCGCTCTGCGCGGGTCGATCATGCGGAAAGTTCCTCAGGCAAGGGGATGTCGTCTTCTTCGTCGCGCGGGGTGGCGGGATCGAGTTCCTTACGCTTCATCCCGACGCGATTGCCGCTTTCGGTGAATTCGACGGCGTAAATATAGAATTGCTGCAGGAAGGTGCCGATGCTGACGACATAGCCGATCTCGCCCTTCCGGCAGAGCAGATCGCCGATCTCCTTGCCGGCATAGGTGCCGTCGTTGCGGACATTGCGCTTCGCCCGCACCTTGTCGCCAAAGCTGAAGAAGGGCGGGTGGGTGATTTCCACCACATCGCTGTCACGAACGATATTGCTCATAGCGACTTTTCCTTTCCTCCTGTGGCGTCTGCCTTGCCATCCATTTCCCGGCTGCGCGAAAAAGCCATCTCGCGCACCAGATCGTCCTGGTCGCGGACCAGATCGCCGAGCAGCTCCGGCTCGATGCGGCTCGCCGCCTCATAGCGGACCCGCCAATCCGGATCGCCGCGCAACTGCGCCAGCCGCTCGCCGCCGAGCCTTTGCGCGATTTCGATGCGCACGCGCGGCTCCGGGTCGCCGATCAAACGCATCAGCATGTCGTCGGGCGCCCTTTGCGCCACCACGCGTCGCACTTCCGGCTCCTCGTCATGCAGCATCCATTCCAGCAGTTCCGGTGCGAGCCGCCGCGCGATGACGAGCCGCACATAGTAGTCGCTGTCTTGCAACATCGGGACCAGATCGGCGTCCTCCAGCAGCGACACGATGCGAATGCGCACTTCGCGGTGCGGATCGTGGCGCAATTTGAGGATGTGCTTTTTCGGCAGGCGCCGCGCGGCGTTCCAGCGCACCGTCTCTTCCGGATCGTCGAGCAGCGCCGGCAGCAGGAACACCGACGCGTGTTTGGAGGCGATGGCGCGCACCTCGAAATGCGGATGGTCGAGATAGTCGTTGGCGAGCGCCGGATTCCAGTTGAAAAACCGGTCGATCCGGCGCGCATAGCGGTCGTTGACGCAGGCGTGGGAAAGGCGACATTTGCCTGTCGCTTTCATGTCGAGATGTTTGCAGGACGCGCAATCGATCTCGCGGCCTCGCCAGTCGATGGTCTCTTCGATGTCGTCATTCATCGCCGCGCTCCGCGCGTTCGAGAACATCGGACAAGAGCTTGGCATTGACCCGGTCGGTCGGATCGAGCTCCAGCAATTTGGCCACCGCGACGCGGCCCTCGCCGAGATCGCCGAGCCGCATGTTCAGATAGGCGTAGCCCTTGAGGCAGAACATGTAAAAGCGCGCCAGCACGTCGTCGAGATCGGCAAAGCCGGCGTCTTCGGGCCTCACGTCGCGCCAGTCGGCGGCGATGTTCTTTTCCCGCGCCGCCTTGGCGAGACAGATTCGGCCGATATCGAGCGCCTCGTCGAGGCGCCCCTTGTAGAAATAGAAACGGTAAAAGCCGATCAGCACCGCGAAGTGATCGGGCGCGTGACGATTGGCCTGGCGCAAATGGTCTTCGGCCGCTTCGCTCAGATGATAATTGAGTCCGGCCTCGCGCAGATGATGTTCGGCGAGCGGCGGCAGTCCGCCGCCAAACAGCGGATGCGAAAGCACAGAGTCCGCTCCGGCGGGAAAAGCCTCTCCTGCAGTTCGGAGCGCCCCGGTCATGGCGTCACAGCGGATTCAACGGCTTAGCCGGCGTGGCTGCTGCACGACTTCTGCTTGGGATCGTGAAACACCAGTCCCGTCGAGGTCGGCGTCTCGGCGAAGTCGATGGTGACTCCTTCGAGCAGCAGTCGGCTTTCCGCCGGCAGGAACAGTTTGACGGCGCCATGCGGGAACACCTTGTCGCCGGGCTCCGGCTCCGCCTTGATGGCGATTTCCGCCGCCAGCCCCGAGCAGCCGCCCGGGGAGACAGAGAGGCGGAAACCCGCGCCCGGCCCGCCATCGGCCATGACCATCATGCGCATGAATCTTTCGGCTTTGGGTGTGATCGTGAAACTCATGTCTTCCTCACGGAGCCTGATAACGGGGAACGGAAGTGTCGATGATGCAAGTATTGTCCACCGGGCACACGGCGACGCATTGGGCCACTTCGAAATGGCCGATGCATTCCGTGCATTTTTTCGGATTGATGTAGAAGGTTCCGCCCTTTTCAGTAATGGCCACATTGGGACATTCCGCTTCACAGGCCGAACAATTGGTGCATTGCGAACTGACGATCTTATACGCCATCTTTTCGGGATTCCTTTTGTTCAAACCCTCGCGGGCTTCGCCTGCGAGGGTTGCTTGATCAGGCGTGTTCCGAAGAGAACGCGCCCTGCCGGATCTCGGCGTCGCCGCGAATGGTATGGGCGATTTCGCCGCTCTCGACCTTTTCGAGATAGGCCTTGAACCAGGCGATCGCCGATTTCTCGATGAATTCATGGGCGAATTCATCGACCGGTTCGATGCCCGCCTTGATCAGGTCGCTCTTGGGGCAGCCGCCGATCTTGGCGACGAACACCGCATGGCAATCGTTGATCGCGCGGATCACCGTCTCCAGCGAATCCTCGTCGCCGAAGCCACCCTGACAATAGAGATCGACGCGGCGATGGCCGACGAATTTCGCGCCACTGGTGGACAATTCGTAGATCTGGAACTCTTTGGCGTGGCCAAAATGTTCGTTGATCAGGCCGGAACCCTTGGTCGCCACGGCGGCCAGGATCTTGATGTCGCTGGCGATGTTCTTGAGCGTCGCCACTTCTTCCTTCTTCGCCTCGACCTTGGCGACGCGTTCCTGCTCGACCACGGCCTGATAGGCCTTGCGGCCTTCGAGATCGTAATTGACCTCCATCGCCATGATCTTGTCGGTGGTGAATTCCTCGGAACGGTCCTCGCCGAGCAGTCCCACGGCGTCGGCGCGGCATTGGCGGCAATGCCGCATCATGTTCATTTCGCCTTCGCAGGAATCCTGCAGCGCCTTGAGTTCCTGCGCGGTCGGACCGCGCTGGCCGGTAAGGCCGAACACCGTGCCATGTTCGGGCGCCGAAATCAGCGGCATGATGTTGTGCAGGAAGGCGCCGCGCGATTTGACCGCCCGGTTGACCTCGACCAGATGCTGGTCGTTGACGCCGGGGATCATCACCGAATTGACCTTGCACAGAATACCG
>NZ_CAIUXT010000140.1 GCF_903903185.1 uncultured Rhodoblastus sp. | reverse complement strand
GTATCTCGTCGACACCAACGTCGTCTCCGAAGCGCGGCGCGGCGCGCCCGAAGCGGTCCGCTGGCTGCGCTCGGTCGATCCCCTCGCCGTCCATCTCAGCGTCATCACCCTCGGCGAAATCATGCGCGGCGTCGCCCTGAAGCAAAAAGCCGATCCCCGCGCCGCCGCGCATCTGGCGGAGTGGCTTCAAAAACTCCGCCGAGAACACGCCGACCGTATTCTGGCCGTCACCGATCAGATCGCCCTCGAATGGGGCCGGATCGCCGCCCTGCGGCCGCGCGGCGAGGCCGACGGTCTGATCGCGGCCACCGCGATTGTCCACGACCTGATCATCGTCACCCGCAATGTCGGCGATTTCGACGACACCCGCGCTTCGGTGATCAATCCGTGGGACATTGGCTGAATGCATCGAACCCGGAGGTTTTAGGCGCATGATCGAGAAACCGCCCGAAGAGGTCGCCGTCGAAACTTCGGCTGTAACAACGACGGCGTCGCGGTCCTCGGCCCAAGCCGCCAGGCGTCTCTTGGTCGGACGCCAGGGCCAATGCCGCTCGCCAGCCCGACCCCTTGCCGGTCGGTTCGTTCTGAGGTAGAAGATAGAATATTAGGAACCTAGGTAGATCTGATGGCGCTCAGCATCAAAGACCCCGAAACAGAACGGCTCGCTCGCGCCTTGGCGCAGCGGACCGGCGAGAGCCTGACGATCGCCACCCGCCGGGCCCTGGAAGAGCGGCTGCGCCGCATCGGCGGCGACGCGCGCAAAGCGGCGCTTCTTGAAGACCTCGCGGCGAGCCGCCGGCGCTGGGGCGCGATGGCTGTTGTCGATCCGCGCAGCGCCGATGAGATCCTCGGCTATGACGCGGACGGGCTGCCGCGCTGATGGTGATCGACACCTCCGCCATTGTCGCGATCGCGATGAACGAATCCGAAGCCGAGGCTTTCGAACGGCGCATCGCGGACGCCGCCGTTCGATTGATCTCAGCGGCGACCGTCCTGGAGGCGGCGATGGTGCTCGAAACCCGGCTTGGCGAACCGGGCGGCGGCGAACTTGACCTGTGGCTGCTTAGAGCCGGCGTCGAGATCGTCGCCGTCGATGCGATTCACGCGGACCAGGCCCGGCGCGCCTGGCGGCGCTTCGGCAAGGGCCGCCATCCCGCCGGCCTCAATTTCGGCGACTGCTTTTCTTACGCCTTGGCGGCGCTGACGCAGGAACCCTTGCTATTCAAGGGTAATGATTTTTCCAAGACCGACATCGAGGCGGCCTGAGCCATGTCTTCGTCATCCGATTCTTCGCTCCAGCCGCCCGCCGCCCCTGCGCCGCCGACTGCGCGCTCGGATTCCGGGCTTGGCGCCTCGCCTCCCCTGCCGACCCATCTTTCTGGCCTCGCCGACAAGGCGCGCGACTACGTCAAGGCCGCGAGCTCCGCCAACACCAACCGCGCCTATGAAGCCGACTGGCGCCATTTTAACGCCTGGCGCCGCCGCCAGGGCCTGATCAATTTCCCCGCCAACGAGCCGCAGATCGTCGGCCTTTACATCACCGCCTGCGCCTCGGGCGCCGCGAGCGCCAACCGCACGCCGAACTCGGTTTCGACCATCGAGCGACGCCTTTCGGCGCTGAGCTGGGGTTTCCGCCAACTCGGCGAAAGCTTCGACCGCAAGGACAAGCACGTCCTGAACGTCCTCGCCGGGATCAAGCGCACCCAGGCGCGGCCGCCGTTGCAAAAGGAAGCGGTGCTGCCCGAGGACCTGCTGGCGATGCTGGCGACCCTCGAGGTTGGCGATCTGCGCGGCCTGCGCGACCGCGCCATCCTCCTGCTTGGCTTCGCCGGAGGGTTGCGGCGCTCGGAAATCGTCGGACTCGATTGCGGGGCCAAACAAACCGAGGACGGTTCCGGCTGGATCGAGATTCTCGACAAGGGCCTGGTCGTCACCTTGCGCGGCAAAACCGGTTGGCGCGAGGTCGAGGTCGGACACGGTTCGACCGAGGCCACCTGCCCTATCGCCGCGCTGCAGAGCTGGCTCAAGTTCGCCCGCATCAGCCATGGACCCCTTTTTCGGCGCGTCGCCAGCGCCATCAAAGGCGTCGCCGCCGACCGGCTGACCGACAAGCATGTCGCCCGGCTGGTCAAGGCCTCGGCCTTGGCGGCGGGAGTGCGCGGTGATTTGAGCGAAGGCGAGAGGCGGCAAAAATTCTCCGGACATTCGTTGCGGGCCGGCCTCGCCTCCTCGGCGGAAGTCGACGAGCGCTATGTGCAAAAGCAACTCGGCCACGCCAGCGCCGAGATGACGCGCCGCTATCAGCGCCGGCGCGACCGGTTCCGCGTCAATCTGACCAAGGCGGCGGGCCTATGACGCCGTCGGATCAGACGGACCGGCGCCGAGGGTCGCGACATCGGTCAGCGCGAAGCCGGCGTCCGTGGTCAGGATGGGCGCACGACAGGACTTCGCCGTCGCATAGTGGAAGCAATCGGCGAGATTCAGCGCACTGTTTCGCTCGCTGTCGGGGTACCGGTGTCGCCCATAACGTTCGAACGCTTGAAGCGCGACGGGCAAGTCTCGCGGCCCGATCGACAACACCTGGATGCCAGCCGCCTCAATAAACTCCTGCACCCGGGTTTCCGCCTCGCCCATGGGAATGCGCTTCTTGCGGTACAGACCAACTGTCGCTTCCCATGCCGCCAAAACAGACGTGACCGGCCGTTTCGTCCGCGCCGTATCGATATGGGTCGCAAGATCCTCGGCGCCCGGCTCGTCCGTCAGGATGGCAATGATGACGGAGGCGTCGACGAACATCAGTCCTCACCGCTCAGATCGTCGAAAAACGCCTTGTCGGCGGGAAGGCCGCTGTCGGGATAAGCGGCGATACGTTCGCGCAACGGTTTGAGCCGGTCCCACAAGGGAAGCGCCTCAGAATCCCGGCGCAATTCGTTCTCCAGCGCGATTCTCACCGCCTCGGTCTTGCTGACGCGTTTTTGGGCGGCGAGTTTTTCGGCTAGCTGATTGACCTGTTCGTTGCGAATATTGAGCGGCATGCCCGACCCCACGTGTTGCCGTAAATATGGCATTGTCTACACGCGAACACAAGGTCCATCGGAGAGCGTCCAGCGGAACGCGAACGGAGCAAAATCGCGCTACGTGCACAAGCACCTCGGCCACGCCAGCGCCGAAATGACCCGGCGCTATCAGCGCCGGCGCGACCGGTTTCGCGTCAATCTCACGAAAGCTGCGGGACTGTGAGCGTCTAGGCACTTTTTTTCGCGCGGTTTTTCGCGCCGATCAGGGCCATGAGCATTGGCCCGACGGAAAATTCGTTCAATTCGGCTTTGCGGGTGAGCTGGCGCAAATAGCCTCCGGCGCTGGTGATCGTGGCGCCGCGTTGCAAGATCGCGGCAATGACGATCGCGGCGGGTTTCTGACCCATGACGGCTTGCGCCGCTTCCCAGGCGCTCGGACTGATGCCAAGGGCGGCGCGGGCGAGGCTCGCGGCGGAGAGAAGGTCGCGCCAATGAGCAATCTCCCCTCCCCTTGCGTAATCGGCGATGTCGGGACATGCCTGGAGCACCATTCCGAGAGGAAATACGACTTCTGCAGGGCGCCTTGGCTCGGGATTGGCCACGATCTCGTCCGCCCTGTCTTCTTGGGGGGCAGGTTCAAGATCAATTCTGGCTTTTGGGTTTGAATTCTGTATGTGCTGCTCATTATAGGCGCCATTGGCGCCCATAATAGTTGGTTCAAGATGATCTTCGATGGCTTTGCGGAGGCTGGCGCACAGCGCTGCGAGCTCGTCGAGGATCGGCTGAATCTCGCCGAGGGTGGCCTTTGGAGGCTTTCTGGCGACGATCGCCTCAAACGTCGTCTGAACATCCTGCCAGGTCAAAGCCCCCTGCCCTGCCTCCGGTGGACGAATCCCTTCCTCCTTGCCGGTGGCGATCGACTTGACGATCTCGCGCCGCAGGATCGAGAAGTCGGAGCGCGCGTCGCGAAGCTCTTGCTCCTCGGCAAGGACCGCCCGCGCGAGTTCCTTGAATTCGGCGGCTCGCGCGACGAGCGGCGAGAGATCGAAGCCGAAGGCCTGGCCGGTCGCCCCCTCCCTGCCCTTTCGGACGTAACGCTTGCCGTTGGGGCTGTCCCTACGGAGGATGATGCCGGCGTTTACGAGGAGCGCCAGGTGGCGGCGCATCGTCGACATGGGCATGCGGCCCGCCCTGAGAGCGATCTGTTCATTCGATGGAAAGACGATCAGATTATCTCCGGTCAGCGCCACTTCGGGATGGAAGGCCAGGAGTTCACTGAGGATCGAAAGCGCTCGATCGCTGAGGCAAAGACGGAAGGCGGCGGTTCGAATGTCGTGATAGACCTTCCATTTATGCGCCACGGCTTCCTGCGGGCGCTGGTTTGCGACCATTTGGTGTGCGACCTGGGCAAGCGACAGGGTTCGCCGCCCAAAGGGCGTCGTCGGGTAGATCGGTTCCATTGTGTTCGCCTTTATTCAGGCAACAGAAAACCGCTCGTCAAAACGACGTCAACTCTTGACAGTGATTCGGGAGGTCTCTAAGTTCAGTTTGCGAGATGAATCTAGAGGCTTCCGAGACGGTGACGTTTTGGGAGCTTTTTCTTTGCGCGTTTCTCCAAAATTTGGTGAGTGGTTCAGTTAGAGCGCCGATCCGGCGCCAGGTGTTCGACACGGCCTTTCGTTTTCTAAGTCTCCTTTTTGATTGGGGATGAACTCCCATTCGGGCGCGGATTGGCGCGAAGTCCAAACCGGCGCGAAATTGCTATCGACCTCCGCCGATGGGATGGTGAAGACAATAGGCTCGAAGCCCAATAGCTGCAGACGCTTCGCTTCCCCGGCGCTTGGATCGATCCGAGACCAGCCTCACGAGCGGGCTTCATGGAGCATTTTTCTGTGGGCATCCCGGTCGCCCACGCGTCAAATTCTTCAGCGCGGGCCGGGAGGGGCGCGTTGTCAAAACCGACACCGGACCCGTCCTTCCCTGCCCTGTTTTGGCGTGCGTAGCGTTCGCCGTTGGGATTATCACGGCGGATGATGAAGCCGCAGACGATGGGCGCAGCCATTTGACGCTGCGGCCATGCGGGCCCTCGCTCGAACACACAGATGCGAGCCTTAGCCGCACAGATCGCCCGAAACACATGCCATTTATGCACGAATTTGTCTGGCGGGCGCGCTTTTGCCGCGGCCTGGCTTGCTACGTGGGCGAGTTTCAGGGGCCGCCGCCCAAAGGGCGTCGTTGGATATGGGTTTTCCACTTTCTTTCACCTTGTCATCAGGCAAAAGAAGTCTGCTCACCGAAACTGCGCCAAAAATGCTTGACAGTGATTCGCGGAGATGAGATTCTCAGATTGCTTAAGTCAGAGAAAGGCTTCCGCGCGGCAACGTTCGGGGGCTTTTTTCTTTTGCGGTTTAGTCTCCTGTTTCGTTACGAACCTTCGCCGCCATGAACGCTTGATAAAGCGAATCAAGATTCGACGAAATGAATTGGCCAAACTCGCTCGCATGCTTCGATTTGAGCGAGAGGCTATAAGTCTTTCCTGTGTTCTGAATCCTCGCCGCGACCATTTTGTCGTCAGGAGACCAAGAAACCAGTTCATCTTTATGGGATACTGTCTTTCGCGGCGATTTCCGCGATGCAATCAATCGCGCGAGAAGATAATTGAAACGGTCAGACGCTTCCTTCGATTGGAACTGCAACGACGCTATTTCACGCTTAGCGAGCTCGGCCGCCGCCGGATGCGCTACCAGTTTTTTCAGCTCCTCCCATCGATCCCGACCGACGGTTCTGGCGTTGCCAATGGCGTCAATCACCGCCGACGGCACTGTTTCCGCCACAGAAAGCATCCGAGACAATAAGGAATCGTCGATCGTAAGCGCGGATTTTATGGTGTCCTTGCTCTGCCCCATGTCGAGCAGCTTTTTTGCAAACAGAGACTTTTCAATGAAGGATAAGTTCGCCCGTGCCGTATTCTCCTGCCCTTGCGCGACGATGTGGGCGATATCCTCAAGATTTTTGATCACAGCCCTTACCGGCACGCCAAGTTCCTTGGCTACCCTCGCCCGGCGATGGCCAAACACGATCATATATCGCCCGTCGTGATGAGGGTGAGGGCGAACCAAAATTGGTGTCGATTGCCCATGCGTTTTGATCGCATCGCGCAGAAGGAGATAGTCTTCATCATTGCCCTCAATCCTGTCGGAAACGAACGAACCATCAATGACATCGGCATCAAGGCTGACGATTGTTTCACCCGCGATCATCTTTTTGGTGTTTTCCGCCATTTCATCGATCGAAATCAACATTGAGCGTGACGCGCCGCGGCGGGCATAATCAGAACGTGCTTCAATATCTGCCTTGGACGGCGCAGAATCAGCTGCAACACTCGTGAGAAGATTTTTCCGAGCCATCCTAAGCTCCTGTGACATGCGCGGACGCATTGAAAAAATGGGTTAATTTCAATTTTTGCACGGCTGTCAAAGAAGTCATTTCCGCCCCCACGCGCGATGGAGAAGCTCGACAATCTCCTCGTTGACCGCATTGAGCGCATCAAGCGCTCGATCATAAGTGCCGCGGGTGAATTGGGATCGCTCAATCTCATAAAGAGTTTGGTTTGTGATCCCTGCATCGGAAATTGCAGTGGATTTCAACATCGGGCTCGTCAGCATTTGCTTGGGGAAAAGCGCTTGCATAAACCCCACCATCTGGGCTTGCGGCCCGTCGGTCGGCTCATATCGCGTAACAAGATATCGGAACCATTTCAGCCGAACCTCTGCGCCAGCTGCGCTTATTGACTGCAGGATACCGCCCAGCATGAGCAAAAATTGACTCATCGACATCACATCGAGCATTTGGGGATGGATAGTGATGAGGACCGAGCTTGAGGCGGTAAGAGCTGTAAGCGTAAGGTAGCCAAGCTGGGGTGGACAGTCGATCACGACGACGTCGTACCGGTCATCGACCTCCTTCAATGCGTTGGTGATGCGGGTGAAAAACAGACGTCCGTCAGCGGATGACTTATTAGTAGCAGCGATCGGTGTGTCGTATTCGTATTCTTGCAACTCGAGATTCGCAGGAACGATGTCGAGCCCAGGAAAGTTCGTTGGACGGATCACCTCGGAGATCAGCTTTCTAAATTTATCGTACCGAAGGGCTTCATAGAGCGACGGATTCTTGTCCAGCTCTGGCTGAATGCCGTGAAGAGCAGAAAGTGACGCCTGTGGATCAAGATCAATTGCCAGGACGCGGTGTCCGGTAAGTGCAAGATGCTGCGCAAGATGCGCGGCCGTGGTCGTTTTGCCGCTTCCTCCCTTGAAATTGACAACGGCAATTACCTGAAGCGGTTCTCCGGGACGCCTGTGAGGAACATATTTCTTGAAATCGGCGCGACCGTGCCGATCAAGATATTGACGCAATTCCAGCATCTGCTCGGCGGTGTAGGTGCGCCGCCCAGACGCTGATGTGATCGGCACAGGCCCTTTGCCATCCAGATGTAGTTTTTTGATGTTCGACGACGTTACACCTAAAAAATAGGCAACCTCGGCCAACGAAAATGAGCGTAACCCTTTCGTGGCGTTCGGCGGATAATGCTCCATTCGGAGCATATTCAGCTTATCGGAGATCAATTCTCCTTGGCGGAGGATTGCCTCGTGGAAGCTGAAGCTGTCCAGCTCGTCAATCGCGGTGACCATATTCATCTCGACAAATTCCGGAATAACGTTTTTTGCAGCGAAAGCACATTTCAAGCGGGAATTATGCCCGATTCGTTCATTGCATCAATGTTTTTTTAGTTAACGAAATATTAACGGCGCGATTCGTTCCGAATTTAGCACGCAAAATGAATTAGAATGCTGTAGTTGAGAGCTTTCCAGACGTTCTGCACGGCTGTCAAATTATTGCCCACTCGGGGTCTGGTCGGCCACAAAAAGATCGAAAGGCACCTAAGCAATATTGGCCGTGCTCCTCGGGCCGGCGACCAAAAAAATCAAAGACACCACCGTTGGACGGATACGGGCCTGACGCATCGCAAACTCTTTCCGCTGGCAATGTCGCTCCTTGGGGCCGGCAAAGTCGAAAACTTAACTGTCCAGGAAAACGCTCCTCTCCGTTCAGTTCAAAAGCGGGGCGAGATCAATCAGCCCATTTAGGGAACCTCTGCTCTGTTTTCGAAGTCTCCGTCTCAGCAGGGCAGGGAAGAGCATTCCTCATCACTAACGCCAATGCCGATATGGCGTCACGACCTCAAATCAATACAAGCTCAACGTCTTCGAGCGAGAACTCTTCGGCGCGGCGGTCGTAGAGCTGCGTCCTCCGCGTCGAGGCATGGTTCGCTATGTGCGCAGCGCGTTCCAGGCCGGTGGCGCCGAGCACGATTTTGCTGGCGCGCATATTCTCGTTTTGGGCCCATCGGGGCCTTTGAACTGGACGAGCGGAAATTCGCTTGGCGGCAATGGACTGGAACAAGGCGGTATCGTCGATCGATTCTTTGCTGACGCAGATCGGGTCGAAAACGGCTTGCGGCTCTGGCAACTGTTCGGGGAGGGGGTCCGCGTTAGCTGCATTGATCGGGAGCGCGGCTTGGGAAAAGACGGCGATGGAACGTGACGTTCGAACGATACGCATTTGGTTTTTCCGATGAGCGGCCCGTCTAGTTGGGGAGGCGGGGGCGATTGGGGGCTGTGCCTGATTAGGACTGACGCAGGAGCCCCTTGTACTTCGACGTGAAGCCGCATTTCGACGCGACAATTACGATCAACAGTGGTTGGCCGCGATACGCCGCGAGGCTCCGGTCCTCGCCCGTGGTTAGCTTGGCGGTGAAGTCATACAGCGCCGTCGCGCGCTCCCTTTCCTCTTGGTTTGCGCGCGGTCGCCAACACATAGTCGAAAGCGCTGTACACAGTGCGGGCATCGAAATTGAGCAGCAGCCGATAAGGCAGCCGGCCGGCCGGCGGAAGCCTGGCGAACAGCGCGGCGTCCTCACCCAGCGCGCGGTGCCAGCCCGGGAAGACATGGTCTCCGATAGGCGTCACATCCACGGACGCGAAGCCGGCCGCGTTCAGCTTCGCGGCATAAGGCGCTCGCCGGTCGGCATTGGCTGCGGGCACCGCGAATTTCTGCGCGAACTGGGACCAGGTGAAATCCTGCGCCCGCCGGCGCAGCGGTTCGGGTTCGGGAGCCGCACGAATCACGTCGGCTAGCACCAGCCGCCCGCCCGGCCGCAGCACTCGAAAGGCCTCGGCCAGGAAATCGGCGCGGGTGTGGAAATGGAAGGCGCATTCCACGGCGGTGACGATGTCGCAGCATGAATCCGGCAGCGGCATCGCGGTGGCGGAGCCCTCGGTGAGCGTGATGCGATCCGCCATGCCCCGCCGCTGCAAACGTTGGCGGGCGAGGCGCACCTGCACCGGCGTCACGTTCAGCCCAGTGATGTGGCGCGGCGCAAAACGTTCGATCCACAGCATGTCCTGATCGGCAAAGCCGAAGCCCACATCCACGACATCGTCATTCGGCCCCATCGCCGCCGCCTCGGCCACCAGCGTGGCCAGGGCCGGACAGGCTTCGTCAATCGTTCGCGCGGTCTTCCAGTAGCCGAGATTGAGGTACAGGCCCTTGGCCGTAAAGGCGCGTGTCGCCAGTAGGCCGTAAAGTTCCGGCGCCGCCAAGCTTTGGAATGGCGCGTATGCCCAGGCTGCGAAACGGGCCGCATCCCATAGGCTTGACCGGGCGCGGGTGGCGCTGGGTTTGGTTTCTGCCATCGGAGCCGCCTGTGTGTGATGTTCCAAAGGGTGGGTGCCGCGCGCTGGTTCAGGGGAAATGTTGTCTCGTTCTATTCTGCGCGGAAACGCAGGAGCCGCTTCCCGAGCGGTGAGCAAGAGTAAGGCCACACGGGCTTCAACCAACTGGTGACCATCATTTGTGGCAACGTCAAAGCGGCGTTGATGCGGAACGCAGGCGCCAGCAGGCCGGTCGTCGAGCCACGTCAGGCCGACAAGGCCCGCTGCGCAGATGGCGCCAGCCGGCAACATCACAGTGGCTACCCAGCGCGCGCCCACCTTCGGTTGCTCCGCAGCCCGCCAAGCGCCGAGGCGCAAAACGTGCCGCACCGAGGGACCGAGACCAAAATACAGCCCGAACGCCAGCACCGGCGGAAGCAGCATGAAGCCCGCAGCCGTGGCGTGTCAACGGCGGCGACAAAATGTGCCAAGTGGGGGCGTAAAAGTGAACCAGTCGGGTTGAGAGAAAAGGGCTGACGGCGGGCAGAGCGGTCAGCTTGCTCCAGGCGTCACATGCGGCTACGCAGATTTCCTCGTAGGTTTCGAAGACCCTGTTGGAAAGCCAATAGGAGCACAGTTATTGCCAGATATTTTCGACCGGGTTCAATTCCGGCGAGCGCGAAGGCAGCAGTCAGCGTCATGTTTTTGGGAACCCGGAGCTTGTCGGTCGTATGCCAGCCGGCGCGTCAAGCAGCATGACGGCTTGAGCGCCCTTGGCGACAGTTTGGCTGATCTCAGAGCGCGATTTTGATGGCGCCTATATTCTCGTAGTGGGATTATTGGAGGCGCTTGAAGGCTACGAGCTGGACTACGGGGCTTCTCTGGTTCGGAATGACGCCGGAAGACTTAATTTTAAAAGGGGGAGCCGCGGCTCCCCCAGCTTTGGTTTAAAACCGTACCGCGACGCAGGATCATGTTGGTGCAATATTTGCCCGTTTCATGCAAAAAAAATCTCTGCGGAATAAAATCAAGAGGGCGGGACCGGATGAAACCTATCTTGCCAGACTACGATCCTGTTTTGCAGCGATTTTTCCTGAAGAAGGAAGCCTGGCGGGCTTGAAAAAATTGAATCGATTGATAGAATCCGTTTTGCTGTTTGAACGGCGGTCAAAATCTTTCATCGGCTAATCATGAAATGTAATCATGGTGTATCTCTGTAACATAAGGACTAATTCTAAAGGTGAATGCAGATGGCGTCAGGAAAAATTCACGGAATTTGTTTTGATATCGAGGCGCTAGGCGCAATTCCCTCAGACGACCACGCTCTTTGGTCAGCAGCATTAAAATGTTGCACCATTCACTCAAAGCTGGTGGGCGAAGTGGAATTTGGAGTGGATAACCTGGATCCAGCATCTATCGACACCTTAGCAACCGAGCGCGGGCGCGCTGTGACAGATTTAGCAGAAATGCGTTCCTGCGGGATAGACGGAATCATTCTGAAAAAAGTTATTTTAATGTCGGTAGCTGGGGGTTACGACGAAACCGCGCTGTTGCTGAGATCTTGTCTTTCAGATTGTGATCGGGTGATTGAAAGCCAGAGCGAAGTTAACTTGATTGACATCGAGCCGGAGCTTTCGACACTGATCGCAAATTTTTTTCAACCTGTAAATCAATTAGTTAAAGAGTCAGATCGTTTCGCCGACGTGAGCATAGCGGGTGCGGAATCTGATCTACGCGAGTCATGTCGTGTAATTAAAGACCTGGGCGCTCAGATTGAAGCCGCGATGGATGCTGTTGCAAAACATCCGGCGACGACCTTCGCCGGTTTGAACGCGAAACTCGAAATATTCGAAATGTCTGACGGATGTCGCGGCAACGGTCACGCTCTCTTATCTTTGAGGGGTTCGATGTTTCGCGATTTCGACAGGCTGCTGGAGCCTTTAAAAAAGCCGGTTCTACCATGCTCGGAAAAGATTTGTTCCGAGCCCTAAATCGCGCGGACTTCGCGCCGTTCGATCCTAGCGTGTTTCCTGTCACTCGATTGGAGGCACATGAGAATGCGTTTTTCTATTGGTATTGCGGCCCTTGCGAGCGGTCTTGCACTCTCGACCTCGGTGCGAGCGCTCGACGCTGGACACTGCGCGGTCGATCTTTCCAAGCCTCTTGCCCTCGCGGCGGGCGACCTGCGGGTTGTCGACAAGAAGCCGGCTGCGGCTGTCATAGCCGAGCCAAGAATTCCGGAACTGGTCGCTCCCGCGCCATTGGACGCGCCGGCGCTTTTAGCCGAACCGAAATCTGCCGTTGCGGAACCGAACGCTGAATTCATGACGCCGCCGGCTCAAGTTCCGGCCCGCGATCCCGTCGCCGCCGAGGCGCTGTCGGTCTTGAAGGACGTCGATAGCGTGCCGGCGCTTAAGCACGTGGCCAGCACTGGCGCCAAGATTCTCGATCTCGGCGAAAGACACGGTCTTCATTCCGTGGCGGCGCGAGTCGGGGACCAGTTCATGATTTTGCAGGTCGCGCCGGACGGGCAGGCCGTCGTTGGCGGCCCGGTCCTCGAACTTTCCGAGGCGCGGCTGATGGCGATCGGAGGCGCCCAGGTCACGGACATAGGCGAGAGTCACGGTCTCAAAGGCCTGTTTCTTCGGAACGGATCGGAGATTCAGGTCCTTTACGCCACTCCCGATAGGCAGGCGATGATCGCCGGCGTGATGTGGGATTCGGCCGGCAAGAACCTCACCCGCGATCAGGTTGCGAAAATCGACGGGGCGATCCCGACCGTTGTCGTAAGCGACGGGGACAAGGAATTTTCTGCAAAAGCTGTGGAGTCCGGTCTGGCGGTTGTGAAGCAGGCGACATTTGGAGTTTACGGCCGCGATGGAGCGCCTGAGTTGTGGATGATCGTCGATCCGGCCTGCACTTATTCCATCCGCGCTTTAGACCAGCTCAAGCCCTTCGTCGAAGCAGGGCGGGTTCAGCTCCGGATCGTCCCGATCTCGATCCTCGATCACGAAGACAATGGGATGAGCACCCGGGCCGCGTTGGCGCTGCTGAGCAATCCGCTGGAGCACATGGCGAGTTTATGGATGCAGCGCAATTTCGGCGGCCAGCCATCGGCGGAAGCCGCTGCCAAGCTACAAAAGAACGGGCAGATTTCCGAGTCGATCAAGCTGACCGGCACGCCGACCTTTTTGTTCCGCAAGCCTGATGGCTCCGAGGGGCGGTTGGATGGAATGCCGACCGACATCAAGGCGCTGTTGGCGGAAGTCTCCGGGAGGCGCTGATGGGCGTGATGAGCCGCATCGGCCGGGGAGTTCGCAAAGCTGCCGCGGTACCGTTTATTCTCGTGCCGTGGCGACAAATCAAAGAGAGCCACCGCGCGATTGAGGACCAGGCACGACGATTTTTGTCGCAGGCGCAACCAACGAAAGCGGCCGAACAGCAAGTGATTAGCGACGGAGATCGACTGCTCGATCTCCGGGCTTTTGCGGAAGCGCGAGGGCTTTCGGATGGGCAGGCCTGGGCTCTCTTGGCCAAGCGGCGGCGGGAGACGGCCGTGGCGGCCTATGCTTGCTTCGGCCTGGCGTGGGCGTCGTTTTTGTGGCTGCTCTATCAATTGGCGACAGTGTCGTGGACGTCGAGCGCTATTGTCATCGTGATGGAATTCAGTCCGTCTTGCGTGCTGTTTTTCTTGATGGCGTTCAAATTTGCGCTGGATAATTTTCGGTTGCGCATGTTGCGTCATGCGACGGCAAGCGAATTCGTGAGTACGAACGAACCGTTTTGGCCGCGCTGATCGCTTCGTCCGGTACAGAAAAAGGGGCGGGGCCTTGGGTGGCGCCGCCCCTTTCGTTTAGGAGGGGAGGGGGGAGCGTCAGAACGTGCCAAGTGGACGATTTGCGTCACCGCCCGAAGCACCCGTCGCCCATTGGGAATGTTCGTAATCGGGGCGATTGCCTTGCGAGGCCGGCTCGACGGGTTTGACGATCGTGCCGTTGCGATCAAAGACCGGCGGCGCCCAGGTGGCGTTTGCCGAACCATAGGCGGCGAAGGGATTGAAGAAGAAATGCTGGATCGGCGGCGCTGCCGGCGCGCGATAGCTGTCGGGCGTTTTGAGGTTGGGGCTGGCGCAACTGGCGAGGGGGAGGGCGGCTATCGGCAGGATCAGAAGAAGGAATTTCATGGAACAGGCTCCTTGTCAGAAGCCTATCCTCATTAGCTATGGCGCGAAGACCTAGCGCAGCGCTTCCCAGATCTCGCGAAGGCGAGCCATCTTTTTCGGCTGGTCGGCAAGTCCTTCATAAATTTCGCCGCGCATGTGAATGCCGGCGACTTTGAGGGCAAATTCACGCAGTTCGGCGAATTCGGGACGCGCCGCTTTCCCTTCTCTTTGAGCCTGAAGAAGGTGCCCAGCCATATCCAGGAATTTTAGCAAGCCGTTGCGTTCGGCCGTCACCCGGTTGAGCGCGGCGACCTGGGATCTCAACGCGACGTTTTCTTGTTCGAGTTTTTTCGCATGGGTAATCCATTCGCTCGCGATTCGGTGGTTATGTTCAGCGTTCGCCTGAGCGTTCTGGAATTGTATGCTGAGGGAATCCAGATAGCTTTGGTCGACCGTGATCTGACGTCGCCCGTCGATGCCCTGCCACACGCTGTCGATAGCTTTTTGCCGGTCTGTTGCCGATTCGCCGGCCATGTAACCAGCCAAAAAGGAGTCGGAGAACGCGAACATTTTCAACCATCCGTTGGTTTCTGCGAGCTGCGCATACCTGTCGTCGCTTGTAGAGTACTATCGAGACTGCTCGTTGTCGATTGCGATGCTGGTAACGCGGCAGTGCGGCTTCCAGAAGCGGGTAAATAGGGGCCGCCCGAGCCGGTTTTTTGACTGGAGGAAAAAACGGATTGGGTTCTGTTTGTGAGGGCATTGACCGAATTCTCAGTGCCTTTATAGGCCGCGAGTTGCGCAAATTCGTTCATGTCGACGCGGTTGCCGCCGCTGAAGCCGATCAGTCGCGGCAGGTGGTGCGGGATCAGCGAGACCATGCGAAACGACATGACTGCGGCGGTCACATTCGTCAGGATAAACACCGACATCAGGGTCAGGAAGCCGAGTACGTTTGTGACCAGCCAGCCGTTGGCTAAAACAAAGCCGGCGGCGATGCCAAAGCTCATACTGATGAGCCACGCCATTGATGCGAAGATGAAATATCCGAGGAAGAGGCCGAGCAGCATCAAGGTCGGCCGGAAAAGAACGTTGAAAATGAGTTCGTAACCGGGACCGCCTCGCCCATGCAGTCCTTCGCCTTCAAAGGTCATGTGGGCGAGCATCCAGAGCGGCACCGCAACGAAGGCCTCGCAGACGAGGATCAGATAACCGGCGACGCCCGCCATCCAGACCACCCAGGGAATCATCGGCAAAACGTAAGCGATCATCTGGCCCTGCGCGAGAAACACGCCCGCGCCGACAAAAATTGGGGTCGACAGAAAATTGATGACGCTGGCGGCGCCGGCGGCCGCGAGCCCGCCAAAGATGCCGCCGCTCGCTAAGCCGCCGCCAACGGCGGAAACCGTTCCGACGGTTGTCGTCAACGCCGCGGCGGTTCCCATGATCGCCAGGGCCGCCAATATCATTTTGTTGCCAAGAGCGATCAACCCGCCAAATGGGTCGCTCCATTGGTTGGTCGTGGGAGACAAGTTATTGACGAGACTATTGAGCAAGGCGGGCGTGATATTGAGCGCCCGAAATACCTGCTCGAGGGTGCTGTTGGGGTCGCCTCCCGTATATTGCCCTGTTTGTTTTCCGCCATAAGCGCTTGGCGTCGAAAGACCGTCTTGAGTGTTCACGTAGATTTTGAGCTTGCCGAGCAGCGAAGTCGTCGAAAAGAAAAGCGGTCCGATGTCGGACGTGAGTGCGGGCGAAAGGCCTTGGAAGCTGGGCGTGTTGATAACAGGCGTCGCGCTGGCGAGCGACAAGGTGAGACCATTCAGACGCGCGAATTCGAGATAATAGGCGCCGGCCGAAGTCCACCCCAAAGCGGAGAGCTGCGTTTCGTTCTGGATCAGTCCGAGGTTGCCAGTGCGCGCATCCTGCGATTGCTGACTGCTGCGCAATTGTTGCGTCAGCGATTGAGCTGCCGTGGTCAGCTGGCTAGTATAACTTTGAACGGTTGATGTATAAATCGATTGCAGACCGGACAGCGAGGTTTGGTTCTTTGTCTGCCAATAATTATTGGCGATGCTTTGAATTTGTGGACGAAGTGTGCTCAAGGTATTTTCGAGGATTTGCTGCTGCTGTTGCGCCATCTGGTTGGAGAGATTGGTGTAATTGCCAGTGCTGGAGAGAGGTTCGTTAAGGGTGATTGAGCCGCAGGCGGGCGAATCGGTCGCGTTTCCCGCGCTCAGGGCATAGGTATAGGTGACGACGCCCCCGCCGGAGCTTGAACCGGCGACAGTGGCCGTTGGCGCGGGAACGATCGTCGATGCGGCCGCCACATTGACGAAAGCGGCGCAAAGCTCGTCCTCCATCAGGTTCAAGATCGTTGTGCCTGCGCCTGGAATAATCGGATCGGCGACGATCATGGCGTCGGGACCGATCGCCTGAACGACGTTCGTGTATACCGAGCGGGCCATTCCGATCCCCCATCCGGCCGCCTGAATAACAAAGCTTTGCCCCACGGAAAATCCGGACGAGGTTGGGAGCATCATGATTGCGGCGAAACCGATTCGCACGACTGCGAGACTGGTCATCGAATTGGTCAGGAGCCTTGAGGTTTCGGAAACGCGATGAATATTGATGATCGTCAAATAGCAAATAAACGCCATGGCGATGGCCATGACGAAGCCTGTAAGCTGCCCGATAACCTGGCCGATGACGTTTGCAGCCGCGCCGGTCGAGGTCGCAGCAGCTCCGTTGACTGGAAAAACGCTTTGGATGGTTTTCCACGCCCAGTCGTCGCCGGGATCGAGGGCGGACCAGCTTACATTGAAGCTGCCGTTGCCTGCCTGAGCCGCGTCGGCGCCGGCGAAGGCGAAAGCGAAAAAGAGGGCGATCGGGAGAAAACGGATCAGGCGACAGGTCATAACAGCCTCGCGGATTTTGGTCCGTCGAGGCTGTCACGCATTGGCGCGAAGTCGAAAGGTTCAAGGCGACATGCCTGGGCTGGCCGACGGGCTATGTCTGGAGAAGACGTTGCGGATGGTCTCGAAGGCTTGGGTCAAAGCCTCGCGCCCGTTTTGAAGCGCTTCGTCGAGGTTGCTTTTTCCAGCCTCCTTGCCGGGAACTTCGGCGCTGGCTTTGACGATCTGCTGGTCGAGAGCTTCGAGCCGGGCGAGAAGGCCGGCGTTTCCGTTTTGCAGGATCGGAGCGGCCTTTTCGCGTTGATCGGCGAAGGCGTCGAGCGCGCCGGCCGCGTTCTCGTAGGCGGCCGAAAAATTTTCGTCACGCGCCAGCGTGGCGTTGAACTCTTTTCGCAAATCCTCGTAGGCGCCGCCGGGCCGCATTTCGGAAAGCACTTCCTTCATGCCGCCGGGAGCGGCCTCGGCCGCTTCGCGGATGCGAGTGAGAATGGCGGAGGAATCGGCTTTTTCGAGAGCTTCGAAAGATTTGACGGCTGCCTCGCCGGCGCGTTCGGTGGCCTCTAGCTGGTCGGTATCGCGGCGCGGCTGCATTCGGGTGTTGTTGAATCTGTCCAAAAGCGCGCGCGCGCTGCCCGGTTTCGCTGGGGTGTCGGCGGCAGGCTGCTTGGACTCCTGCGGTGCGGTGGCATCGGATCGTTCGGGGCGAAAGCCCGTAAGCAAATTTCGGAGAGCAAGGCTGCCTCCGACCGGGTTTGAGGGTCCGTGGGCGGTCGAATTTGTCTGCGCTGCCGGTGGGGCAGGGGAGGGCGTTTCCGGCTTTGCGGCTGAAGGGTTTTGCTGCGGCTGGGCAGGGGAGGGGGCGGGCTCCTTTGGGGCCGGTTCGGCCGCTTGCGGAGCGGGGCGCCCTGCGGAAGGATCGCCGCGAAAGGCGTTGGCCACGGTTGCGGCGATGACGCCGGCGGCCGTGATCGGCGCTATCACAGGCTGCTGCGTTCTGTCGTAAGACTGCTGATGGTCGTTATTGCGACCTTGTGGCGGGCGTGATTGTTCGGAATTAAGTGGACCGTCGATTTTCGTAGCCGCCGTGTTTGTGTTTTCTGTTGTGGACGGTGTTTGATTTTTGTCCGGCGAGAAGCGTTGCTTTTCAGTGGTGTTTTCGGCAACAGGCTCGCTCGTCGTATTGGCCCCAACGTCTTCGTTGGCAGGCGTCTGCGCTGCCGCCGTTTCGGGAGTGCCGGTGATTTTGCCGGTCGGTTCTGCTTCGGAGTCAAAAGCCGCGATCAAGTCTTTTAGCTCGCGCGACGGTCTCTCCGCCGAACCCTCGAACGAATTTGAGGGTTGCGCCGACTGATCGGAGTTCATTGGTGCGAGGTCGATGCCGAGGCTTTCGGCCTGCGAGCGGTTGTAGGAGCGCTTTGAATAAATGCCGCCATGGTCTTCGATATAGGCATCGTCTACCGATTCGAGATCATCGGTCAGCATTGCGGTATCGTCGTTGAAAATCGTCACGTCGAAAGTTTCTTCAGTTTTCGTATCGGTCTCAAGCGCGCCGCCCGCGGCGGCGGCTTTGCTGGCAGTGTCCGCGTCGAGATCGAAAGCGCTCATCAGTTCTTCGTTGCCGGGTGCCTCTTTGTTGGCCGAACCTTCGGCAGAGGTGTTGATATCGTCCTGGTCGTCCAATCGGGGCGCCGGCGTCTCGCCGATGAGTCCTTCATAAATATCGGGGTAGAGGTCTTTGACGTTTTGCCGCGCTTCGGCAAGCTCCGACAGGTCGAATCGTTCGGGGAGTGAAACAGCGATGATCGATCGCATGCCGGGATCGTCGTACCAACCGTCCGGGTTGCGGAAGGTCTCATCGATCCTCTCGTTCAATTCGGGGGTAACGTGAAGACGCGTTTCAATAGGCGTCTCAAATAAGGAGATGCCTTCGCCATGGTAGTTCCTGGTGGTCGTGTAACCCAAATTTTCGTCAGGATTTTCGAACATTTTGGCCGAGAACGCCTGATAACTCTCAGGGTCAGCTTCTTTTGCTTGCAAATGGGCGTTTTTCAATTGCTGCTCGGTGAATCGTTCCGGAAAACTTATCGCAACTGGGAAGTCGTCGACGCCCTGATACCATCCATTGGGTGCGCGCCAGACGGCATCGATCTTCTCGTTAAGGGCGGACGAAACGTGGATACCGGAATGCTGCGCGTCGGGACCGTTGTGAATTGCGATGCCTTCGCCGAGCGGTACTCGCGTTTTCGAGTAAAGCCAGGGCTCGTTTTTGTTTGCGGCGCCAGGCGTGTTTTCTTCGGCGGTCTCTACGAGAACGTCGGGCTTGCCTGGATTTTGAGCGAGATCGGAATCATCCATGACAAATCTCCTCAGTTCGAGATATTGGGCGAGGCCATTTGGGTAGGGGGCTGGTAGTCGCGCTCGACGTTTTGAGCCAGTTGCGCGGCGGCGGTGGTCGCGTGCATGAGTTCCAATCGGAAAAGTTGCACGAGCAGATAGTTGGTTTCTGAAATTTCGGTGGCGATCTCGCGCTCGACGGAGGCCAGAGGCATTGCGGCCAGTTGCGCGTGGTAGTTTGTGCTCGAAAGTCGGCGGTTGGTGTCCAGCATGAGCGCCTGGAGCCAGGAGGCGGTAGGCGTCGAGGCCAATCCTTCGTTTTGCATTTCTGTTTGCTGGTCCGCCGTAAGCGTGACCGAAGGCGATTGGACGCCAATCGCATAACTTGTCACCCGGCGGGCCAGAGACATCCGCGCATTGTAGGCGCGGCGCCGCGCTATCGCCTCTGTGCCGATCGCTGAGGTGAGCTGATCGCCGCGAATGGTCGAGGGAACGACGGGCTGGATCAAGCTGATCGTATAGTCGTTCGCGGCGTTGACGCCATCCTGACCGTTGAGGGTGCCGGAGATGAAGAGCGTCGATGCTTCCTGGTCGCCGTTTGGCGTCGATGAAAGGCTGCATAGCCCCGCTGCCGCCTCGACGTCGGAGCAGTATCGCTTGTAATGCAATTCGTTGTTGGCTTGCGCGGCTTGGGCGGACCCGTAGTAGGCGGGCTGGTTTTTGCCGCCTTCGCCGCGTTTGTCGGTGACGGCCGTGATGGATGTGGCGACCTGCCAACTTTTCGACGCGCCGGTGATGACCGACTGTCCCCCGTCGAGGGCGGCGCAATGGATCGATCCAACCGAGTGTTCGTCACGGATTTGGGCGTTGCGGAAATCGCGCTGAACGCGGGTCATCGCAAGATTTTGGCCGTCGAGCAATTGCCCATGGGCGTCGACCTGCGCCTTTTGGTAATTGGCGATTTGAGTAAAGCCTTGCTGCAGAAGGGTGGTCACGCTGCCAAACTGGTTGGAGCCGAGAAGCTGGCCGAGCGGCCCGTTGGCGCCGAGCTGGCCGGTGATGGAGGTCAGTGTGTTACTCATCTGATTTTGGATGAATTTCATGGCCTGACTGACGCCAAGGCTCGCCCAATCGACGACGGCCATTTGAGCGGAGGCGGAAGTTGGGGCGAGCACGGCGCCGATGGCGACAGCTCTCGCTATGGAGGAGAGAAGACGTTTTTTTTTCATCGCAAAAATCCTTCGGCCGTCCCGAGAGGGAGCGCTTGATTCAGTTGATGGTGAGGAGGGGATCGATGGCGGCGTTGGCGCTGAGCTCACCCGGCATGAAACCGAATCTGTCGATCCGCTCCTGGAGGAATTGCATCGCCGTATCGATGGTGATCGCCGGCCAGTCGCCAACCGGCAATTGAGCCGATCCGATGGTAGAGGCCAGGAAGGCGGCGCTCACCGCAATTGCGATGCCCGCCGCTGAGATCAGGGAAAAGGTTTTCATTGGAGTCGTCCGTCAAAACAAGCCGAGAAGGGAGGTGATCGGGTAGCCGGTCGGGGCGACGGCATTGCCACTGAAATACAGGCCGCCATTGTTGTCGGAGCCTGTGCCTATCCGCGCGATCGTTGGACCGCCGCCGCCAAACGAGAGCTTCGGGCAGGAAATTCCGCCGCCGAGCGAACTGCCGCCAAGGAAGCCGAGGTTGAGCCCCGTCAGCGTGATTCCGCATTGTTTCGACCCCAGTGTGCTTTTCCAGATCTGGCTGAGCTTGTTGCAAATCTGCGTCTGGATGGACTGGAGCAGCGTTTGCGGGTTGAGGAGGTTCATGACGATGTTGAGACCGCTGCCGTTGAAGAAATTGTCCAGACAGGTCAGATTTTTGATCGAATTCGGCTGGGCGATGTCCTTGTCGTCAGCCGCGACGCGCGACGAAATCGCGTTGCTTGCGGCCTGTGTGATGGCCGTGCAGCCGGCGCTCCCTGTCGTTGTGGCTGTTTGAGCGAAGGCCGGCGCCGAGAGCGCGACGCCGGTGGCGAGAACGAGTATTTGGGCGAGTTTCATCAGAACGGTCCTCCTTTGATCGTGGAAGTGGAGACGGTTTCGCAGGCGCGTTGCAGCGCCTCGATGCGGGAAGGATCGAGAATGCGGGAGAGCAAGGTTTTGCGCGCGAGAGCAGCGACGGTAGAGTCAGGAAGAGCGGCGCTCGAGGGCGCGCGACCGCTAGCGGTCATTTTGTGGAGGAGGCTGGCCAACGAGTCGGCTGCGAGGCGTCGAGTGATGTTGTTGAAACGAATTCGGCCAGGGTCGACCGAAAAATAGTGCGCGAGGAAGGAGACCTGTGGCTCCTTGACGGCGGCGATCGCGCCGGCGAAGCGCTCAAGCGCTGCTTGCACGTCGGGCGGAATTGGTGCGGGCGCCACGAAGTCCGCTGAATGTGGAAGGTCAAGCCAAATAAAAGGCGGTCGCGTCGACATCGAGCTCTCCAGATCAGGTTGTTGGAGAAGGATCGGCGTTCTTGGCGCGAAGTCCTAAGAAGATTATTGAGCGCGCGCGGGGCCGATCGTGACCGTTTTGTCATGAACGGAAACCGTGAGACCGAGGGGTTGAACGGCGTCGGCGAGCGTGCGGGTCCAAACCTTTCCTCCACGCCAGTCGACAACCGTGTCTGGATCGGCGGGCGGTTCGAGAACGATTTCGTAGCCATCGGGCGCCATCTGGCGGATAGCGAAGGCTAAGGGAACCTGGGCGCCGAAACCCGCGGCCACTCCGACGGTCTTCTTCGGCGCTTCGGCAGCGGCGCGGTGTTTAGAGGAAGGCGCTTGCGGTTTTAGGGGTCGAGTGGTCTCAGGGGCGGTTGAAGCTCCAGGTCCGGGCATTGCAGCGGCATCCGGCGACGACGGAACCTCTGCTTCGCTTGAAACAAGAGAAAATTCGGCGCGAGCGGGGCACGCAAGAGCGAAAAGAACCAGGAAAGGGAGGATGCGTTTCATCATGAGGGCTCCTGTTTGACGGCGATCATGATGCCAATCGGCGCGAACAGCGAAAAACTCGGACCTCTGCCAAGCTTTGCAATTCGCGCCTGTTAATTACCGTCCGCACGCGGAAAAATCAGGTTGCTCCAACGGTTCGGAACTGGCGCTTCGGCCCTATGTGATCCGGCGCAAATTCACGAATGGCTATGGAAATAGGATTCGTAATTACCGTGTCTGTTCATTTTGTTTTGAGTTTGTTAATTGGTTGCTCAGTGTCCGCCTATCGCGAATCAGAGCGAACGTTTTCTGCGTGAAACCAGTATTTTAGGGGCTTGCAGCAGATGTCTAGAAGACTTGGTGAAATCGATGAAGTCGAGCAGGAACTATTTAATCACGTTTTAACTTTATTCGCGGCTCGCGTCCGTGCGGCGCGGAAGGAAAAGGGTTTCACGCTTCAGACTTTAGCTGAAGCTGTTGGCGTTACGACACCGACCATGTGCCTCATCGAGACTGGTGCAACGAACGTTTCGTTGTTGATCGTTTTTTCGATTGCCCGTGTGCTTGGCATGGATATTGGCGTGTTGCTTGAATCGACGATACCGGTCGATGTAACTCCTGTGCGTGGATTTCCTGTGTTAGGGAAGCCTAAGGTGGACGCTGCAAAGCGGCCGCGAGCCAACGAGACAAGCCACAAAAGGAATTAGAAAATTAGGCTAGCTAATAAGTGAGTCAACGTTCCTGGGTGCATTTTCGCGCCGCAGAACTTGCGCAAAGCCGGCGACGTGAGTGGCGGTGAAAAAATCTCTTCGGGTCGGGGAAGAGTTTATTTGGACTGTGGCAATAAAATCACTGCGTCATGATAAATTGCGATTTTGGTTGAAAAGCTTTTTTTAAGCCGCTTGACGGTTAAGTGAACGCTTGCTTTTTACGACTAGCCATAAAATTATGGGTCCGCTTAACCACGGGGCCAACCATGACGATCCAATTTTCAACCCAATCATACCCGACTTCTGCCGCGAATTTAGGTCCTCTCGAGAATGCGGTCAACGCTCCGCAAACAGCCGTCTTGCTAGACCAACTGCTTCGTGGGATGGCGCAAAGGGGTTTGGGAAGCGCCGCAATTTCGGAATTCCTTGGCATGACGCCCGAGGCGGTCGATGAGCGCGCGGCGGCGCTCGATCTGCCTCGGCCGCACGACCGGCCAATGCGCAAGTCCGGCCCGCGCGGATGGTCGATCGCCGACGTGCAGAGATTTATCGCTCTCTGGCTTGATAATGCGGCGACGAAGTCGATCGCCGCGTCGATCGCGCGCTCGACTGGCAGTCTTTATTACAAGCGCAAGTGGCTCGGTCTCGAATCCCGCACGCGGTCGGAACTGCGGCAGCGTTCCCTTGAAGAGTGCGCGGCGACTCCGCTTCTCTGGACGCCACTCCCTGCGGTCGACACGATCGCTGCGCCGACAGAAGAACGCGCCGTCGGCTTGCAAGAACGTCCGAAGCGGGAAGAGCGGTGGAATTCCGATCGAAGCAAGCGGTGTTCCTCTCTGGCGTTCGCCGGATTGAGCAATGGCGCGATCGCCGCTCGAATGACCTTGGAATTTGGCCTGGAATCTGGCGTGGCGTTCACCGCCAAAGCGATCGCCGACCAATTGTGCCGGTTACAGGTTTTTCGCGATCGCTCGACCCGGTCGGTTGAATTCATCGCTGACGATGAGATCGAGCCGCGCGCCGAGGCCTTTATCGCGGTTTGGGGCATGCAGTGGCGCAAGTGCGACGGTACAACTCGCAACTTCTGGTACTCGCGGGCGCGCGGCGGCCCCCGCAACACCTGCCGCGCATTTCAGATGCGGCAGAAATACGCTGGGCAGCGTCAGGATCGGGAATGCACCGCGCGTTTCGGCGGGGCTTAAAGAGAATAATCGAAAATAATCGTTCGAGTTCGCGCCGTCAACGCCGAGGGTTGATCCATGGACAACCAGAACGCTGCCATCATGCGAAAACTTTCCGATCCCGACTTTCAGGCGGGTCTCGTCAACAAGAGTCTTGTTCTTGTGATGGGGCTTGGAGCGCTGCTTACCGCCTTTGTCGCCCACGACGCCTATCTGTGGGCCAATCCGCCGACGCCGAAATATTTCGTCATCGACGGGAAGAATCCGCCCAAAGAGGTGAAGCCTGTCGACAGTCCGATCATGGACGACACGCAATTGCTCAACTGGACGGTTACCGCCATCCTTGCGCCCTATAACGTGAATTATCACGATTACGCGGAGCAATTGAACCGGGCCGGACGTAAATTCTCGGCAAGCGGCTGGCGTTCTTTTGCCTCAAGCTATATCGCCAGCGGCAATTACGAGGCCATGAAAAAGGGCATGTTGCTTTGTTTTGCACAGCAACAGCGCGCGGCGATCATCACCGAAACCTTGTTCGAAGCCGGGGCGCTTGCCTATCAGGTGCAAGTGCCGGTGGTGCAGACGTGTCAGAACACGCAGGAAGCCAATTCGCAAAAAATGATCCTGACGGCACTGGTCAGGCGCACCAACGCCGAGGATCACGTCGAGGGTCTGGTCGTCGACCAGCTCGTCGCCAAATCGCAATAGAGGGGGACCAAAAAATGAGAGCAAGCGTTCTTTGCCTGTCCCTTTGCGCGGGGTTTATCGTTCCGTTCGCCGCGTTGGCGCAACAGAGCGCGTCCATCGGCGCCGGCGGCGCTGGACACCCGGGGAAAGCCGAGGAAAACATTCCTCTGACGCCGGACATGATCCGCGATCTCGGCAGGCGCGTCGGCGACACGCGCCGCGCGCAGGAAGAGGTTAACACCCAGCAGGCCGCGCCGCAAGCGTCCCGAATCAATGTCGGCTTCACGCCGGGTCAGACGACGCCGATCATTCGGCTGGTGAAGGGCTATCCCACGGCGATTTCGTTTTTTGACGACACGGGCGAACCCTGGCCGATCGAATGGAACACGAATTCCAATCCGGCCGGCGGAGGAGGGGGGTCGACCTGCAGCCAGACGCCGGCGGGCGGCGGCGGTCCGGGCGTGGCGACGGTAGGTTTTTATGTTTGCACGCCGACCGTTGGCAGCAATGTGTTGCAGATTTCGCCGGCCTCGATCGAGCCACGCGGCGGCCTGGTGGTCAATCTGAAGAACGCGCCGAAGCCGGTTTCCTTTTTGCTCGTGAGCGGGGGAGGCGTCTATGACGCCGATCTCACCGTTCATGTCGGCAAGCGCGGCCCGAACGCGCGAGGCCCTGTCGCCCCTCCGGCCGCGCCCGATACGGCCTCGCCCTTCCTCACGTCGATGCTTCAGGGCGCGCCGCCCGCCGACGCGGCGCCGCTCAATGTCGCCGGCGTGAGCCCGGACGATCTCAGGGCATGGAGGATCGGCGATCGGGTGGTGATCCGCACGATCTATCAATTGGTTTCGCCCGAATGGTTCGCTTCGGAAGCGGCCGAAGGGGGCGTCACCGTCTATTCGCTGCCATCGACGCCGGTCGTTCTTCTGTCGAAGAACGGCTCGACCGTTTCCGCCTCGCTTTCGGAGCCCGGCCAATGACCCATACCCCGTCTTCGGAGCCAACATCGGTTCGACGCCTCAAGCCTGGTTTCCTAAGCAGCGCGGGAAAAGGAGGTCCGGCGAGGCTCATCGCGATCACCTTCACTTTGGTTGCGATGGTCGGTTTGGTCGTTGTGTTGTCGATTCGGCGTGACGCCAAGAAAAACGATTCGCAGGTTACGAAAATGCAATCGATGAACCTTCTGCCGGGCGGTCTCAACAGCACTCCGGCGCAGGAAAAGCTTCGGGTCCTGCATGCGAATGCGGAAGCGGAGAAGGCTGAGGTTCAAGCCAAATCCTACACGCCGTCGATGCCCGGATCGCAGCCAATGTCCGTGCACGAAGTCGGTTTGGAAAAGCCCGATGTCGCGGAACAGCCTGCGCCTGCAATTCATATGGTAATGCCTTCTGCGCCTTTATACACGCCGCCCGAGAAGCCGGCGCCTGCGCTACGGCAAGACGAAATGTTCGACGACGCGCCGAAAGTTCAGAAAGTGTCGATGACGACGCCGGATCCAAACGCCGATCCGGGTCTGACGCCGGAGCGCCGCAAGGCGTATGACACTATGATGGCGCAATGGGACATTCAGCCGATGCGAACGACCGTGGTGCTGCCGGAGCGCATTCAGGAGGAACGGGAGTCGGCGGCGCGTGTTCAGACCGGGCGCGAGGCGGTTTCCAACGCGGGGCCCAACAAGGGCAAGTTGCTGGTGCCGGCCGGACGCGGCGTCTATGCGCACACGGTTCTTTCCGTGAATTCGGATTCGGGTGGCCCCATTGTGCTCGAGGCCGACACCGGACCGCTCATGGGCGATCGGATGATCGGTACTTTTACGAAATCCGGAAATGACCGGCTGGTCGTGCGTATTTCGAGAGTCGAGCATCATGGGGAGCCGCTCGAAGTCGCGGGCCTCGTTGTGGCGCCGGATTCGATGGAGACCTCGGTCGCGTCGAATATCGATCAGCACTATGTGGAGCGCTTTGCTTTGCCGGCGGCGGCGGCCTTTATTCAAGGCATCGGGCAGGCGGCGTCGATGAGCAACACGTCGACAACCGTCTCGCCCTATGGCTCGACGACGTCGGTGATCGGGCGGATGTCCGTGGCTCAACAGGGGTGGATCGCCGCCGGCGCGGCGGCTAGCGCGGTAGGCCATGAGCTTACCCAGTCAACTCCCAAGGGACCGACCATTCATCTCGACGCCAACATCGGTGTGGGCGTCATGTTTCTCGATAATGTCGTGCAAAAGTAATCCGGTCTCATCGGGACGAATGTGAGAGCGAAAACCGGCAGTCAAAGGGTTGCCGGTTTTTTGTTGCGTGTATTCGCGCCAAACCTTGCCATCCTGTGAACTCGCATCAAAGGAGCATGTCATGAATCCGCAACCGAATTTTCGCCAGCAACCTGATCGAGAGGATAGCGATCGAGAAATTCATATCGACGTCGAGGCGCCGATCGGCCTTCCGGGTGAGGCCGCGCCAGAAATCACGCTTGTCGAGGGCGAGGGCAGGGACGAGAAAAAGCCGGACGTAAGCCGCGGTCTTGGAGGCGTCCTGGTGAATATTCGTGACGCCTTCGGTCGCAAGAAGACCACGAGGCCGGAAGGGCATGATGTCGTGGACTTCGACGCGTCTGAAAGCGCCGGGCAAAGCGGCGTCGGAGCGCGCTTGGAAGAACGCGAAGGTAACGAGGCCCAAGCCGAGGCCGAGGGGAAGGCCAGTCCCAAAAAGAAGACCGAACCGCGTGTGTTGCTGGGCGGCCTGGCGGCGGTTGCAGTCGTCGCCGCGACGGCCGGCGTGGCGCTTTGGCCGTCGACCGCGACCAGGCCCCCGGTTTCGGAACAGGGAATGGCGGGACAGCAAACGCTGTTGGCGCCAGCGGCTTCTCTCGCGTCTTTGCCCAAGCCCGAGATCACGTCGGCGCCGGAGCGTCCGTCGAAGAAATTTGGCGATCCGTTGCAGGAGATTATGGCGCTCAAGCCGCAGGACGCTCCGCTGGCGGCGAAGGACGCCGCCCCCACACCGGTTGAGGAGAAGAGGGTGCGGCTCGATGACGGCGCGCAGAAGCCGGCGTCGGCGCAGGCAGTTGCAGAAAAGGCGAACGCGGAGTCGCCTGCCGCTCTGCTTGATGGAGCGCCAGGTGAGCCGGCGGGAAAAGCGGCGGTGAAGCCGATTGTCGAAGCGGCTCTCCAACAGGGCGTGGCGGAAGCCGGCGTTGTGGCTCGCGGCCAGGTCGCACCGGTGAAGGAACCGGCGTTGAGCCAGCAGGAAGGTCTCGAGGCGATGCGGTCGCAAACCGCGTTGCTCGAGCGCGTGACGCAACTGGCGGCGCTGGTCGCCCATCTCAACCTCCAGATCAACAGGCTTGAGAGCGTGCAGACAAAACTGTCGACGGGAACGGAGGAGCATTTCGCCGATCTTCAGCGGCGCATGGCCCTGGCTGAAGCGAGTGTTCAGCTCGATGGGGCGGCGAGGGCGCAGGATGCGCGGCATGTCCAGTCGCTGGCCGTGGCCAGTCCTGCGGAGGCAAAAACGCCGCCGGCGCGGATTGTCTTGAAGACGGGATCTGCGCCGGTTCCGGCCGAGAGCGTGGACGACAAACGGCCTTACCGGGTGCAGGCGGCGTCGCCCAGTCTCGCCATGCTCGGCACTGGCGGCAATGAGCGGCCCCTGGAGGTCACGCCGGGGGCAATCGTTCCGGGCTGGGGCCGCGTCAGCAAGATCGAACAGCGCGGGCAGGCGTGGGTGGTCGTGACCGCCGGCGGCGTCATTCAATAGGAAGGAAGACGTCCATGCAGGGATTGGTCAATTTCGCCGGCGACGTCGGAAACGCGATTGCAATTTTTATCCCGACGATTTGCTATTTGATGGCGCTGTTCTGCTTTCTGTTCGCCGCCTGGGGCTTCTGGATGCAGAGCGATCCGACGAATCCGTTCCACGGGCGGCCATGGATCCCGCTCGTGTCCCTCATTCTGTCGGGCGCTTTTGCGAGCTTCGATCAGGTGCTCACCCTGGCCAACGGTAGCGCGGGGACCAATCTGACCGTCTCGATTGGCGCATTGACGAGCTATTCGCCGCCGACCGCCAGCGCTGTCCTCGGCAATGGGCCTGGCGACGCCATCGTGAACGTGGTGACGCTGTTTCAGGGCTTTTTCCAAAGCTTTGGCGCTCTTGCCTGTCTCTTCGCCATGATCGCGTGGCGAGCGATCGTCAACGGTCAGAACAACCGGACGCAGGGAGGTTGCTGCGTTCAGTTCGTTTTTGGTGTGATGCTCATCAATATCGTGACGGTCACAACCTGGCTCACACAGATTTTTCAGACCGCGTGAATTTTTTCCGATCGAGTTCGCGCCGTTTTTCGAGACAGTCGAATGCGAGGGGGACAACAGCGACTTCCTCGCCTCATAAAATCAGGAGTCATCACGTGAAACATTCGGTCATTTTCAAATTCAGCAAACTCGGCGCCCGTATCGCTCCCGGCGTGTCGGCCGGCGTCGGACTCGCCTTGGTCTCGGCTCACGCGGCGTTCGCGCAGGCCGCCGGCGGCACGATCGGCGCTCAGATGGGGACGATGGCGCAGGAAGCCTCCACGGCGGGCGGCACCGTCGCCTCAACGGCGATGTATGTCGGCGCTCTGATCACCTTCGTCTTCGGCGCCTGGGCGCTCTGGCAATCCCGCCAGCCGGAAAACCGCGAAGGCGGCAAGGTGGTCCAGGGCGTCGCCGGTCTTGTGCTCTGCGGTCTGCTCGTCACTGGCGGCTCGTGGATCAACAAGGCAGCCCAGACCGCGACCGGCGCCGCCGCGTCGATCACCAGCACCGCAGGCGTCGTGAGCTTCCAGTAAGAGCATGACGAAAATGGCGCCGCTTGTTCTTTCCGTCCGTCGCCCGACCGGGTCGGGTAGCATTCGGCAAGACAGCGCCGCCCGCGAAGGCTCCTGTCGGTTTTGCGCTGCCCCTGCAAAACCACAGGAGCCTTCTTCTTTTCTGGACGCCGATGGGGCCTGTCCATTTTGTATTCTGGTGAGGCGCCTCGACCGGCCGGGCATCGATGAAGAAACGGTTCTGATCTGGTTGCCCGAGCTGACCCAAGCGGCGTTGATCGCGATTGTTCATGAGTGCCATCGCCGGCTCGCTAAACACGGCCTTCAGCATTTGGCGGGCGTTGGACGATCGGCGGCCGGCGAAGAATTTATCCCTGTCGAGGCGCGCGAAGCGCTGGTCGCGATCGCCTCGTTGCGCGGTCGAATCGAGGAGGTCGAGGCGCGGCTTGGGTCGTCTTCTCCCAAGGCGTTGGCTCAAGCGCTCGTGCGGGTGGACGCCAAGACCTATGCGGATCGGGCGCGCAGACTTCATGGCGTGCGCCTTATGCCGCTCGGCCGAAACGTCAAGGCGGCGCCGCAAACTCTTTCTTGAGACTTTGGAGGATAGGGCCGTGAATGCGATCTCTCGATTTTTGGCAAGCATTTCGTTGGCGCTGAAACAACCGCTGGCCGGCTACTTCGACGTCGAGACGACGCACGGCGACGCGTTGATCACGAAGCAGGGTGACTATTTGAGCTTCATTCGCGTCGGCGGAATGAAGCGTATCGCGACACGCAAAGACATCGAACGCCTCTCGGAATCGTTGCGCGTCGAACTGTCCGGAACGCTGGAAAGCAAAGGCCACGCGATTGTCGGCTGGTATCTTTCCGATCCCGAAATGGCCGAATCGGAAATCGAGCGCGTCAGTCTCGCCTCCTGCCGCAAGGTCGGCAAGGAACTCGGGCTCGATCTCGGCGATCTCCTGGATGAGCGCGCCAGGTTGTGGGCCACGACGATGCGCTGGGAGGCGTCGTGCCTGATCTTGTGGACGCGCAGAGCCGTCCTCACCAAGGAAGAAGTCAAGCAGATGAAGGAGGAGCGCGCTTCAGCCGCACGACAAGTTCCGGCGATCGGCGACGCGCAGCGATTCTTCATGCGCTCCGAGTTGATGGCGGCCCATCATGACGGGTTCGTGAGCCGCGTGTCTCAGGCGTTGCGAGGCATCGACGTCAACGCGACCGAGATGAGCGCGCGCGAAGCTTTGGTTCTGGCGCGTGAAGCCATGTATCGCGAGACGGCGGGCTCGGCATGGCAGCCGGTCCTGATCGGCGACAAGGTCATGTCCCGGATGCCGGAAGACGACGTCAAAACTCCGTCCAGGGAGGGGCTTCTTTGGCCGTCGTTGCGTAGTCAGTTTTTCCATGAGGACGCGGTGACGAGCGGCGGCCAGGTGGTAGAGATGGGCGCCTATGAATATGCGCCTGTCGATTTGATGATCGGCCCGGAGGATCCGAGGCCCTTCGTTGAACTCGCCGCGACCCTTGGTCAGGACAGGGTTCCCTGGCGATGCTGTTTCATTCTCGAAGGCGGCGGTCAGTCTGGATTGGCGATGAAGGAAATCGGCGCGTCGTTTTTGGCCATTTTTCCGCAAAACCGGGATTTGCAGCGCGGTTTCGCTGCTTTGCGGGCGGCGCGAGAACAAAACAATCATATTTCGGTCAAGCTCCGGGCCTCTTTCGCGACCTGGGCCAAGGCGGGCGAAACGCGCGCCCTGCGAAGGCGCTCCTCGACGCTGGCGCAAAGGATCGAGGGTTGGGGCGGATGCAAGTCGGCGCGCATCGCCGGAGACCCTCTCGACGGTGTGATGGGTACGGTGCCGGGCATCGCCCTCGCCTCGACGGGAAATCCGTCGCTGGCTCTTCTTGGCCAGGCGCTCCCCATGCTGCCCTGGAACCACACGATTTCTCCGTGGACCGAAGGGAGCGTGCTGTTCCGGCTGCCGTCCGGCGCCATCTGGCCCTATGACCCGGCGGGCGGATCGAAACGGCCGGTGGTGATCGACATTTTTGTCGCGCCGCCGGGCTCGGGCAAGTCCGTGATCGCCAACACGATCAATCTCGGTCTGTGCCTGTCGTCCGCCGTGCTTGGCGGCTCCGAGCCCAAACTTCCGCTGATCGGCAAGCTCGACATTGGGCCATCGGCTGAAGGATTTGTAAGGTTGATCCGGGAAAAACTCGGCCCGGAGCGCGAGCACGAGGCGATTTACGTGACCATGCATTTCGCGGCCGGCTACGAGTTCAACGTGTTCGACCTGCAGGTCGGCTGCGAAGATCCGCTGCCGCTCGAACGCGCGTTCCTTGAAACGTTTCTGTCGCTCTTGACCCTTCCGGCGGACACGTCGAAGCCGTTCGAGGGTTTGACGCAGATGATCAAGCTGGTGGTCGACGAGGCCTATCGGCGATGCAAGGACGTTCCCGGCGGCACCCCGAAACGATATGTGCCGGGGGTCGAACCACTCGTCGACGCCGCGCTCGACAGCCATCGCATCCAACTCCATCCGGAATATCCGATATGGCGTGACGTGGTGACGGCGCTTTGCGAAAGCGGTGAATACCGTCTGGCGGAAATTGCGCAACGGCATGCGGTGCCGGTGCTCGAGGATCTGATCGTCGCGGCGCGCTCCGAACAGGTGGTCGATCTGTTCGAATCATTGAAGATCGAATTGACCGCCGAGACGGCGTCGCAGCTTTTCGACCGCTATATTCGTGACGCCATTCGGCGCTTTCCGACGCTCAACCAGCCCACCCGGCTCGACTTTGGCTCGGCGCGCATCATCGTGCTCGATCTGCAGGAAGTGGCGCCGACCGGCTCGGCGGCGGCCAATCGCCAGACCGAGATCATGTATCTTTTGGGCCGGCACATCCTCGCAAGAAACTTCTTCCTGAAGCCGGACTATCTTCGCTACGTCCCGGAGTTCGTTCGGCCGTATCACGCCAAACGCTTTCAGGAAGTTTACGAATCGGTCAAGCGTCTTGACTATGACGAATGGCATCGAACCCGAGGCAGCGAACTGGTGCAGGCTCAAGCCCAGCTCGATGCGCGCGAGGGCCGCAAGCACAATGTCCAGCTTGGCTTTTCGAGCCAACGCCTCGGCGACATGAGCGATTCGATCCTCGCGCAATCGACCGGGCGCTTTATCCTGGCCGTCGGCGATGAAAAAGAAGCCGAACAGGCGATCGAGCGGTTCAATCTATCCGAGGGCGCGGCCCAGGTGGTTCGGCATGGACTCCATGGGCCCGGTCCAAACGGCGCGCCGTTTCTGTTTGTCCTTCAGGTGGACAACGCCAAATACGAGCAGGTGCTGGTCAATCAGTTGGGGCCGGTCGAGCTGTGGGCGCATTCGACGACGCCCGGCGACAGCGCGTTGCGCAATCGTCTCTACAGCGCCCTGGGCTTTGAAGAGGCGCTTCGCCGGCTGGCGACGGTTTTCCCGAAAGGCTCGGCGTTGAAGGAAATCGAGCGCCGCAAGGCCGATCGGCTCAAGGCCGGCGGGATGGAATCGACGGCGCAAGCGGGCGTGGTCGACGATCTGGCGGCGGAGCTGATCGACGGGCGCGGTATCGCGTTGACGCTGCGACCCTATGAGCGAGACGGCGCAGCGCTTTTGGCCGCGGCACAATAAGTCTTCGACGAGCGGGCGCAACCGCTCCTCGTTTTTTTTATCAAAACGCATTTCGAGTTCGCGCCATCGCCGCCGAAGTTAATTGTGACGAAGGAGCCATTCATCATGGGGCAAAAGGTTTCCACATGGGTTTCGATCGGCCTGGCAGCGTGGTGTCTTGCCGGCTGCGCTCAGGTGACGCCGATCGCGACGACTGTGCCCATGCCGGGCATGCCGAATGCCGAATTCGCGCTCCAGCGGAGTATGAGCGACGTCGGCGTGGAAATGGCGCGCATTGGCAAAATAGGACCGGAGGTCGTGGCGTCGGATCGGCCGATCGTCGTTCCGGGCGAGCTCGATCGCCGGGTGTCCTTTCAGTGGAACGGATCGCTCGACGACGCGGTCCGCGAGCTGGGAAAAGTCGTCGGCTACACGGTTGAAATCAGGGGAGCGTCGATCTTCATGCCGCGCGTTCAGGTGTCGATCGATCCCGCTCCGCGCCGCGTCTTCGACCTGTTCATCATCCTGGGCGAGCAGGCCGGGTCGCAAGCGGTCGTGCGTCTCGACTCCCGGCATCATGTGGTGGAGGTGGTTTATCGTGGCTAAGCGTCGTCTTCTCTCGGGTGGCGCAGCCGCCGCAATGCTGGCTTGCCTCGCGGGCGTTGCGACCGCCGCCGATGTGGGCGCCCCGGCGCCGGCGCCGGAGCCCGCTCCAGCGCCGGTTCTCATTCAAGAGCCGCCGCCCGTTCCGTCGCGCCCCGACGGCGCGATCTTGATGCCTGTCCCGCCGGCCCCCTCTCCGGAGGAAGTCGATCGCAGGGCGAGTGAGCTGGCCAGTGGGCTGAACAAGCCTGTGACCGGCGCCCTGGTGGAACCGCAAGTGGTTGGCGGCGAGCGTCCCCCTTCGCTTGAAGCGCTTCAGTCCGCGCGTCCAGGCGGCGTTGTTGGTATTCCGGGGGCGCCGCCGCTCGAACCGGGCCGTGAGGAAACATTGCGCGACGCCGGCCTGACTTATGGCGCCAAGGGCGGCCTTGCGGGGCGCGCCTTCGCCATCAATGAAATGTTGCGCAGATACGAGGACAATCTCGATCGCGTCTATGATTTCGACGCCGTGGTGCTTCATCACCCGGGTAGCCGAATTCTGATGGTCCCGCCGATCGTTTCCGAGGCGCAGATGGCCTTCGCCTTGACCGAACAGGGCCAGGTGGCGCGCGAGACCGCGTGTGTCTACTCGATCACGCGCGCGGCGCGCCTGGCGTCGGCGCCGCCGAACTGGCGGGCCTATCTCGTCCGCGATTGGGGCTGGCCGAAGCAGCCGGCCGACGCCGTGCTCCCGCGCACGGAACAAGAAGTGCAGTATTGGAACAAGTTTGTCGCTGAAGGCTGGGGACGCGGCGAGAAACAGGCGGTCGACATTTACCTCGCCGATCTCGGCCGGCTTCAACGCGACATCGTCGGCATGGCGCGTTACCGCGTACTGTTGAAAAAGGGCCTCGTCGAGAATCCGCGTGTCGTCTTCAACGAGAAATCCGTCGATGGCGGCGGCGGGGAGTTGCGTGGCGGCGATCGTGTCGTCCGGATCACGGGTCAGCCGGGTCTCAGGGCGAACGGGGCGCCGTGGTCGCGCGGCTCACGCGATTGTCCGAGGTAATCCGATGCTCGCGATGGTGGAAAAACCAGAGGCTGTCGAGGCGGACAACTCCGTCGAATGGCGCGACAATGGCGAGCGGTGGGTGGTCGATAGCCGGCACAATGCGCCGGGTTTGGACAGCTTCATGAGCCATGTCCATCGCCTGGGCGGGGAGCAAATCCAGTTCGCGACGTTTCAGCCGGCGGCGTTTCGCCGTTACGGCCGGAATTACAAGGTCACGTCGCGCCTCTCCCTCGATGAGAGAGAAGCGGCGGCGATCGTCAATCATCTTTATGGCGCCGATGGAATGGCGCGGCTTCAAGGCGGCCAGGACATCAATGTGATGTATGTGATCGGCGTGCCGCGAAAAGAAGTGTTGAGGTTTCGCGTCAATATCACGCCGGCTGTGACGAGCCAGGGCATCGGCGTTCATGCGGTCATTCGTCCGGTCAAGGATCTTCCGCCACCCCTTGAAATGCAGAATGTCGAGCCGGGCATTATGGCGAATTTTCGCATGAGCAAAGGGCTGATGATTGTCTCGGGCGCAACGGGATCGGGCAAATCGACCCTGATTGGCGGCATGACGATGGCGAAGCTGATGGACCCGGACGGGCATCGCAACATCATCGAATGCGCCGAGCCGATCGAGTTTCTGCTCGATCGCGTGCGCAGCCGGACGAGCACGATCACGCAAAGCGAAATCCCGCGTAATTTGCCGAGCTTCGACGCCTTTATGGAAGGCGCCATGCGGCGCCAGCCGACCGACATCATCGTTGGCGAATGCCGCAAGCCCGAACATATGCGCGCGACGATTCACGCGGCGATTTCGGGTCATGCGACCGCGACGACGCTCCACGCGGAAACGGTGTCGCTGACGATGCAGCGCATTGCAAGCCTGCTGCCGCCCGAGCAGTTGAAGGATCAGATGATCGCCCTGGCGCAGGCGCTTCGGCTCGTCATCAATCAAAGGCTTGTACCAACGCCCGAGGGCCGCTGGACGCCGCTGCGCGAGTTTTTATTCTGCGACGCCGAGTACCGGCGGCGTCTTGCGACGGCGCGCGCCGACGACTGGCCGCAGATCACGATGGAGGCGCTCGAGAGCACAGGGCAGACTTATGCGCGAGCGATCGAGAACGCGCTCAAGGAGGGCCGTATCGACGAGGAAACCGCTGAAATGGTTCGGCGGGAAATCCAATAGGAAGGACTGGGCATGTGGCGTGATACTGGAAAGCCGGTCAAGGTGTGGGTGCTCGACGCGCGAGCATGTCTCCCGGTGCTTGTTTTCGTCGTCTACTGGTGCTGGCCGACTTTCTATATCGCTCTCATCGGCGTGATCTTCTTCTCGATGATCAGCTGGGCCGGGATGACCGTTCCGGCCACGTTCAGGATGGTTCGGCGTCTCCTGGTCGGTCCGTTCCGGCCTGCGGTCCCCGCGTGGAAGCGTCGGAGGTTCGCGTGAGCAAGGGAATCGATGTCGCGCGCGTCGCGGCGGTGGTGCGCCAATTGCTGGTGGACGCCGGGCGCGAAATTTTGCTCGAGGATCGAGCGGGCGGGGAAACGGTCGTGGTGCCGCCGGACGCGGCGGCGGCGCCGGACGGACTGCTGCCGGTCTTTTTGGCCTCTGGCGAAGCGCTCGCGCTCGACGCTTTCGGCCAGGGTTTTGGGCTCAAGCTGACGCGCGATCTCGAGGCGTTCTTCTCCTGGCGTGTCGAAGCGATTACAGCAGACACGTTTTCGGAAGTCATGCTTCCGACCATGGAGGCGATCGCTCAGGCCTCGACGCCCCGCGGGATCATGGTTCTCGATCTGGCGCGGGTATTCGACGAGGCGTCCGCCAGAGCGCAGGCGCGGAGGGCTCCGACATGACGCGACGCGCGGCTGTTTTCGGCGCGGCGGTTGCGAGCGCCATTATGGTGGTCCGGCCCGCGAGCGCGGACGAGTTGATGATTGGAGCGTGCATCAAGGCGGCGGCGGAGGCGCATAGCGTTCCCGCCGGCGTTCTTGTCTTGCTGCTGGACGTCGAGCGCGGGCGTTTGGGGGCCGTGAGCCAGAACACCAACGAGACCGTCGACATTGGCCCGATGCAGGTCAATCAGATTTGGGTCGACAAGATCGCGCAACGCTGGAGGACGTCCAGGGAGGCGGCTTATCTGGCGTTGCGCGACAGTTTCTGCGCCAACGTCGAGGCCGGCGCCTGGATCTTGAGGCAGGCGCTCGACGAAGCGCCGGGCAATCTGTGGGACGGTGTGGCGATCTATCATTCCCATAACGCCATCCACAAACGGGCCTATCTCAAGGCCGTGTACGCGCATGCGATGCAACTGCGCCAGCGGGCGATGGCGGGGCTGGAGAGGGCGACGCCATGACGCCGGCGCGCGGTTCCGGCGCCGGCGCGGGCGATTCCAGCGCGGTTCTGCTTGTCGTCATATTCGTCGGCTTGGGGTTTCTTCTGTGGACCTCATGGCAGACCGCCCATGGCGCGATCAGCACGGGGGCGATGTGGCTCGCCCATTGGGAAATGAAGGCGATCGGCTATATGTCGGATCGCTTTCAGGTCGCCGATGCGCAGGTCTTGAAGGCCAATCCCGAAGCGGTGAGTTTCGACCAGCTCGTCCGGCTCTATCGCAACATCGGCGCGTTTTTCCTTTATCCGGCGGTCGGGATGACGGGGCTTCTGGCGGCCGTCTGCTTTGCTCGAGCGGGCAATCAGCGCTTCACGCGGCGGCTCGATCTCGAAGGTCTGATGCGCGAGCAGTCGAAAAGTTTTCCGTTCATTTCCTGGGTCGTTGATCGAAAGCTCGGACTGACCGGCGTTCGGGACGGAAAACCGCGTCCCGGCGATCCAGCGTTGCGGCCGGACGAATGGGCTCGCCTGTGGGCGGTCGGGACGGAGGGCGCATTCGACGCGGCATTGGCGCGTGAGGCGCTTTTTCGCCAGCTCGGCGAGCCATGGAGAGGGGTGAAGGCAGCGCCGGCGTCGGTGAAGTGCATGTTGGCGGTATGTGCGCTGCACGGAGAGGGAGATCGGGAGGAAGCCATCGAACTTCTCGGGCTTTTGTCGTCGTCTCTGCCGTTTGACAAGAATGACGGCGCGACGGGGCCGGAACAGCCGCTCGCATTTCCGAAAAAGACGGTCGACATCGCCGATCTCGTTTTGAACGACGAGGCGATTGCGCGCAAGGCGCTCGAAGCCATGGGCCGTCATTTCTACACGACGACAGGTCTGATGACCGTCTTGTGCGAAGCCCGGGCGCGCGCCGGCGCGCTGCCGCCGGGTCAGTTCGCTTTTTTGAAGCTGGTCGATCGGGAATTGTGGTTCGCGCTGCACTCGCTTGGCTTCGAAAGCGAGGGGCGCCGCACGCATGTCCATCCTTGTCCGAGGGTCGAAGCGATCGGCGCGCGGAGCCACTGGGAGGCGGAACGCGGCGCGGGACGGGCCCTGGCTGTCTCGGAATTCGAAGCCGCTTTGACGGCGCTGAAAATTGCCTTGTGACGGGGCGTTTGGGCTTGGGAGTTCGCGCCGTTTGAGCGGATCGTCGAGGTTCAAATCTGGAGGATGCGATGAACAGTGAAGGTGAGACCGTTGAGCGGACGGTGAAGGTGGAGTTGCATTTTCATGTGTCGCTGGCCGCGGCGCCTGGTCCCGATTGGACGGCAGGGGCGAGCGGAGATCGGAATGAGCCGCGATTTTACCCCGAGCCGCCGAGGAAAAGCCGATGGATCGCCAAATCCTTCGGGGCTTTGTCTTTGCTCGCCGCGGCGGCCGTGGGCGTCAGCCTCGTTCATGGGTTTGCCGTAGGACCGGGGAATCGGGCGGAGTTCGCGGCGGCGGCGCCGCCGCCTCCGCTCTGGGTTCCGTCTGCGCCGGCCGGCGTCGACACGGGGCGTATCGAGAGGCCGGTCGCGGGCGAGGAAGCGCCTCAAGGCGGCGCCAACCCGCCGCGTCGCGGGACTACGGCGTTCGGTCTCCATTAAGCTTTGTCGCAATCGGGGTCTGGCTCGGGATCGGGGTTTATCTCGGAATCGGCGGAAAACGTTAAGGAGTCGTCGTGCTTCAACGTCAAATCGTGGGTCCGCAGGAGCGTTTTGAGGTTTCGAGCGGTCGCCTTCGTCGCGACGTGCGGCCTTTGTCGACAAGAATCTCGGCCTTCCTGATGAGCGAGGCGTCTGGTCTGGTGCTAGGCGTCGCCGGCGTCGCCATGTTCATTGAACCGGCTTTGGTCAATCTTGCGGTCCCGGCGTCCATCCTTTACGCGGCGGTGGTCCTCGCCCAGAAAGTGACGTTGCCGCTGCGCCTGCCGATGAGCGCGCGGATGAAGGATTATAATTATCCCTCGCCCGACGACCGCCGGCCGAGGCAGGCGGCGGGAACGATTTACCTCGGGCGCGATCTGAAAGGCCGGGAGCTTTGGCTATCGTCGGACGACGGACGCCAGCATGCGACCGTTCCGGGAACGACGGGAGCGGGAAAGACGACCGCGCTCGTGGGGTTTTTGACCAATGCGCTGGCCCATGGCAGCGGCTTTGTGCTGGTCGACGGCAAGGCCGATAACAAGCTTTTCGGCGAAGTGCTGGCCCTGGCGCGCCGGTTCGGAAGAGAGGACGACGTTCTGTGCCTCAATTTCATGACCGCGTCGGGTGAAAAACAATCCAATACCTTCAACCCGTTTGCGGTCGGCAACGCCGACGCGATCGGTGAAATGCTGTCGAGCCAGTTGGGCGAGGCGGGCTCGGGAGATTCGAACCAGGTCTTCCGCGATCGCGCGGTCGCGCTGGTCGGCACCATGGCGCCGGTCCTGGTCTGGATGCGGGACAACAAAGGCGTGTCCCTCAATATCGACACCATACGTTTCAGCTTCGAGCTGCGCTGCATCTGGAAGGTCGCGGTCAAGAAGCTTTTCGAGCTGCGCGACGTGGTGTCGGGGGAGATCCAGAACATCGACGTTTCGGACATTCCCGAGGACGTGATTTATCCGCTGCGCGCCTACCTCGGGGAATTGCCGGCCTATGACATGGCGCTGGACTGGAACAAGCAAAAGACCGAGGAGCCGTCGAAACAGCACGGGTTCGCCGTGTTTTATTTTACCCGAACCTTCGAGCTTCTGGGCGTTTCGCTTGGTCACATTTTCAAAGTGCAGCAGTCTGAAGTGGACATGCGCGACGTCGTTCTCAACCGCAGAATTCTGGTGGTGAACCTGCCGGCGCTCGAAAGCTCCGACGACAGGCTCGCCGCGCTCGGCAAAATCGTGGTGGCGTCGCTGCGCGGCATGATGGCGCAGATGCTGGGGTCGCGGCTCGAGGGCGATCACGACACGATCGTCGCCAACAAGCCGGGCATGGGAACGGCGCCTTTTCATGTCGTTCTCGACGAGGTGGCGAGTTATGCGACGTCGGGCATGGATCGAATGCTCGCCATGGGGCGCGGCCTGAATTTCATGTTCTGGCTTGGCCTTCAGGAGATTTCGGGCATCTGGGCGCGCCTGGGCGAAAAAACGGCGTCCCTCCTCGGCAACGCCAATTTGACCGTGGCCATGCGCTTGCAGGACGCGAACCGCACGCGCGAGTGGATCGAGAGCACGGCGGGCCGCACCACTGTCTCGCAAGTCTCGAATTTTCAGGTGGACGATTTGGGCGAGTTCGCGAGTGGCCGGTCGGCCGAGCTTCGGGAAACCTCGCGGGTGGATTGGCGTGATTTGCAAGGGCTGATTGAAGGCGAGGCGATCATCCTTTTTGGCGGCCGACGCATTCATGCGAAATTGTTTCACGCCGATGTAAAAGTGAAAGGGCCGATGCGGCTGAATCGCTGCCTGGCCCTGCCGCCGCCGGATGTGAAGAAGATCGTGGCGGACGCCGCGAAGGTCGATGCGCTGGTCGGCCGGATTGAACGAGGGCTTGCTTCCGATGGCCGGCGAGCGGAACGGTCGCCGGCGTTGAATGCGATGATCCAGACGTTTGCGCGCGCTTCCGGCGAGGGACGCGGCGCGGAGCCGTGTATTGCCGAAGCCCTGCGGGCGGCCGGGGAATGGGCGAAAGGATCGCCGGCGCCGGGCGAATCGTTTGAGACGATTTTTTCCCCGATGTTGGAACGGCCTCTAGTTAAGAAAAACGATCTCGAGCCGCGAGGCGGCGATGATCTGATCGATCCGGCCGATCTTGAAACGATAGGCAAGCTGGTCGCTATCGAACCTATCGTGGGCGGCGATGTCGAAGCGGGACGCGAGGCCGTTCGTGGGCTAGTGGCCTCGGCGAAGGCGAGCGGGTACCGGTCGCCGGGCGCTCCAATGGGGCGAGAGGATCAAGCGAGTCTTCGGAGCGAGTTGGTCGAGGTCATCCTGGAGGTGGATGCGGCGCTCGGTGAATATGTCGAGGAGCATCAAGCTGTGCGGTCGGCGAGTATGGCGCCGTGAATTTCTGGAGGCGGAAGTGAACCTGGACGATTACAATTGGTTGGAATTGCTGATCCTGGTCGGTCTGATCCTTTGCCTTGCATTGATGGGCCGCGGCTTTCGCGATGCGCGGTATTGTCGCGGCCGTTTTTTGAGCAAGAACGAGAAGGAATTCCTGCGAAAGCTGGATCGCATCGTTGGCGCCCGTTATCGGGTTTTCGTGCAGGTTCGTCTTGCCGATCTTGTCGATGTCGAAACGGGCGCGAGCAATCGTTCCCGCTGGAAAGCGATAAGCCGGGTTTTTGCCAAAAGTGTAGATTTTGTCCTTTGCAATCGGTCGACTCTCGACCCAGTCTTGATTCTTGAGCTTGACGATCGTTCCCATCAGGCGGCGGATCGACGGCGGCGAGACCAGCTCGTGGATCGCGTTTGTGCGGAGGCTGGACTGCCGCTCGTGCATTTGAAGGCGCGGTGGTCCTATAGCGAGGGAGAATTGATAAAAACGTTGCGTGGGGCTGGCTTAAGCTTGGCGCTGAGCAATTCGATGGAAGATCTTTGAAATGCGAATCCTGGCGCCTGGTGGTTTGATCCGTCTCTATCCGTTGAAGAAGATTACCCACTATTTATAGAGGCGACGAGACGCCTTACGTGGCGGCGGCAACATTGCGCCAGGATCCGATACTTGGTTTGGACGCCGATCAGCGCCGGCGCCTTCGCGCTGATCGGCGGCCTAAAATTCTATGCGGCTTTTGATCGTTCGGTCTCAGCAGAAGCCATAGCGCTGAGATATAGATCGAGCAGCGACTCATGCTCATCTCGTTCGTCCTTGTCCTGCTTACGCAGGCGGATGATTTCCTTGATAACTTTAAGGTCGAAGCCTTCGCCCTTGGCTTCCTGGAAAACTTCCTTCTTGTCCTCGTTCAGGGCCTTGATTTCTTCCTCAATGTGCTCGATGCGCTCGACGATTGAGCGAATCCGGTCACCTGCAATACCCACAGTGTCTGTCATACACGGCCTCCCTTTGTTGGCGCAATCGGAGGCTAGGGCCGAAAAGGTCACCAGGATGTTAACCCCATCGCCGAAGCTGCGGAGAATTCCGAGTCCTGCACGCTTTGGCCTCGTTGACGCCTTCGGAAAGGTTGCCCTTCGGAAGCTCGTGGTACATTGTCCGCTGATCAACCCGATTTCGGTCAATTCCTGTGAAGCCATCCTCCGGCGCGCCGCTGCCCCGAGACACGCTCGTCGGCTCGGTCGAGCGGGTGACGTTCCATAACGAAGACAGCGGTTTCGCCGTCCTGAAGGTGAAAGCTCGGGGCAAGCGCGACCTTGTGCCAGTCGTCGGCCACGCGGCGTCGATCTCGGCGGGGGAATTCATTCACGCGGTAGGCGTCTGGATCACGGACCGAACCCACGGTCTTCAGTTCAAGGCGGATTTCCTCAAGACCACGCCGCCGACAACGCCCGAGGGTATCGAAAAATACCTCGGCTCGGGGATGGTTCGAGGCATCGGCCCGAAGCTCGCGGAGCGGATCGTCGCCGTATTCGGCGCGGCGACGTTCGAAATCATCGAAGCCAACCCGGAGAAGCTCAGGGATGTCTCCGGTATCGGCGAATTCCGCGCCGGAAAAATCGCTGCGGGCTGGGCCGAGCAAAAGGCCGTCCGCGACATTATGCTCTTCCTGCACTCGAATGGCGTCGGCACGTCACGCGCTGTCCGCATCTTCAAAACCTACGGACATGACGCGATCCAGGTGATGACCGAGGATCCCTACCGGCTCGCGCGCGACATCCGCGGCATCGGGTTTCGGACGGCGGACGCCATCGCCATGAAACTCGGCATGACTCGCGAGGCGCCCCAGAGGGTGCGGGCCGGCATCTCCTTCGCGTTGCAGGAAGCAACCGACGAGGGCCATTGCGCTCTGCCTGAGGAGGACCTTGTCAAGCTTGCAACGACCCTGCTCGAAGTTGATGCCCGCATCGTCGGCGCGGCCCTTTCTCATGAGATTGCTGGCTGCGAGGTCGTGGCGGATATGATCGAGGGGCGACCTTGCGTCTTCCTGCGAGGGCTTTATCTCGCCGAGCGCGGCATCTCCGAACGTCTGCTTGCGTTGGGGCAGGGGGCGCCGCCATGGCCGGCGATCGACGCCGAAAAGGCCATTCCATGGGTCGAGAAGAAGACAGGCAAGACGCTGGCGGCGTCGCAGCGCGCTGCTGTCGCCATGGTCCTGCGGTCGAAGGTTGCGGTCGTCACCGGCGGCCCCGGCGTCGGCAAGACGACCCTGCTCGACGCCATCCTGCGCATCGTCGCGGCCAAGGGAGTGAAAATCCTCCTCGCGGCGCCCACGGGCCGCGCCGCCAAGCGCATGGCCGAGCAAACCGGCATCGAAGCCAAGACCATCCACCGACTGCTTGAGACCGACCCGAAAAACGGAGGCTTCAAACGCAACGCCGAATACCGGCTTGAATGCGATCTCCTCGTCATCGACGAGACCAGCATGCTCGACACCTCGCTGATGTTCGCCCTGGTGAAGGCCATTCCCCCCAAGGCGGCGTTACTGTTGGTCGGCGACATCGACCAGCTTCCATCCGTCGGCCCCGGCCAGGTTCTTGCCGACGTCATCAATTCCGGCTCCATCCCCGTTTCGCGCCTGACCGAGGTCTTCCGGCAGGCCGCCGAAAGCCGGATCGTCGTCAATGCCCATCGCATCAACCGGGGAGAAATGCCCGAGTGGACCAAGCCGGGCGCGGATACCGACTTTTTCTTCGTTGAGGCGGCCGATCCCGAGGATGGCGCGGCCAAGGTGGTCCAAATCGTCAAGGAAAGAATCCCTCGGCGTTTCGGCCTCGATCCGGTCAGCGACATTCAGGTGCTCTGCCCGATGCAAAGGGGAGCCCTTGGCGCGCGGGCGCTCAACATCGACCTCCAGAACGCCCTCAATCCAAACATCGGCGAGAAAATCGAGCGCTTCGGTTCGGCCTTTGCTCCCGGCGATAAGGTGATGCAGACCGAAAACGACTACGACCGCGAGGTGTTCAACGGCGATCTCGGCCGGGTCAGGCGTATCGACCAGACTGACGGAGTTCTGATCGCCGATTTCGACGGGCGCGAGGTCGAATATCCGTTCGGCGAACTCGACGCGCTCGTCCCCGCCTACGCGACGACAATCCACAAGTCGCAGGGCTCGGAATATCCCGCAGTGGTGATCACGTTGGCGAAACAACACTATACCATGCTCGCACGGAACCTGGTCTATACGGCGGTCACCCGCGGAAAGCGCCTCGTCGTCATCGTCGGGCAGCGCAAGGCGCTAGCGATCGCCGTCCGCAGCCATGGGGCGAGGCGGCGGTGGACGAAGCTTCGGGAGTGGCTGGTGGGCGAGCGAGGCTTGCCGGAATCGAATGAAAGCAGTCTGCGGGTGGTTTGATCCGTCGCTACCCGGCAAAGACAAAGACCCACTATATATAGATACGACGAGACACCTCATTGGCGGCAGCAATGCGCCATTTCCGGTCATTGCCGAACAGGATGACGGTCGCGCGGGGTCGGCGGAAAGCCGCCGTCGGATTGGCTCGCAATAACCAAATTCATGCACCTTATCTTTGCATGGGCTACGAGTGGCGGCCGTCGATATGCTCAAACTTGCCTTCGGCGGTTCGCGGAAATTCGAAGAACTCGACGACGGTTATAAGCGGCGCCCTTCATCGATCCATTCGCGGAACTCATCCGCCGTGGTGGAGTCGCTCCCGACACGGCTCGCCTCGATCGCGTCCGCAAGATCAGGTGAGAATGCAGCGAATTTGGATAGAACGCCGGTTAGCGGCTTTCTGTCACCGTGAAGATGGCGCGCCCTGGCCGCCGCTTTGAACTCGGCCATATCGAGCGGCTCAGACTTGCCGCTTCGGAGCCCCACGAGGATTGCGGCGCGTAATTTCCCGTGCATGCGGCGTCGACGGCGTTTCGAGGTCATGAGTCATGTCCCCACATGGCGTCGATTTCGTCCTTCATCATGGCGCGGCGGTTTGGGCCGGCGCATCGGGCGAGGTCGGCGCTTAGAGAGGCGCACACGTCCGCAACCGATCGACCGCGCGATGGATCCGCCTTGATGGCGTCAGCCGCCGGAGCGACTTCCTGCCGCAACCATTTTTCCAAGGCCTTGTCGCCGGTGATTGGAAGAGGTCCGATTCGGCGCCTAATGGCCCGATCACGCCGATAGTTTTTGGTGTGGGGCGACGTCATGGTTCCTGCATCCGCTTCGTTGGAAAGGCAAAAGATTTTCATGGGCGGCGCGACACCAGGAAGACAGACGCCTCGCCGCAACCGACCGACACTTCAAAGGCGCCTTCCCATTCTTTCGCCTCGTCATTCGGCACGATGGCAATCCGCTCAATTCCGTCAATATCGTCGAAACCATCCTCATAGCCGCGAACGACGACGCGCGCGGATGGGTTTTCGGCCTTGAGCTTTTCGATCAGTTCGGCAACGGTCATTTGCGATCATGCCTCATGTGCTTCGGCACGCTGTTGACCAGCGTCCTCATTAGTCTCGCCGCGTCTGCCCCGGCGCGGTGCTCGATCAGAACGTCGTCCGAGTGCGTCGCCGCAATATACCGCGCGACGGCGACATGAACGCCAATACCCGCCCGCGCGGCGATATCCGGCAGCACAATCGATGGGCTATCGATATCAAAAGGCGTTGGCCACCCAGCTGCGTCGCAGAGTCGTTGCAGCCAGCGTTGATCAAATCCGTTCGCATCGGAGACGACGACGTAGCCCGAAAGCTCGGCAAGAAGCGCGTCGTAAACGTCAAGCACGTCGGCGCCGTCGCTCTCCAGGGTCTCGCTCGTTATGCCGTGGATGGCTTCAGCCTTTTCGTCCCATTCATCCATCGACCAGGACGAATGCGGCTTAATCAGCATCGATTTTGGCGCGGTGTCGCCTTCGCGCATCCAGCCGACCTCTATCGGCCAGCCGATGAACGACGACGCCTCAAAATCGATTGTCGCCAGTCGTAAATTCACTTGTAGACGCCGTGTTCGAGGCCGTTAAGAACGGAATCAATGGCCAATTCCAAAAGGTCGCGACTGCATCGATTTCGGCCTTTAGCTTGTGAACGGCGCGCGCGGGCGATATGCGAAACCTTATTTTCGTTGGCATACATCCGGGCGGCATCCCTTTCGCAGTAGGGCTCCGCACCATGGCTGATTGCGGATTATCACTTAAAGTATATAGAATGTCCAGAGGATCCGCGTCTCCATCGCAGGATCATGTCGCAGCCCAAACAAGAATCAGCTCGAGAGGTTTTCGCCCGCAACCTACGCCGACTTCGGCGGGAACGCGGCGTGACTCAGGAACAGCTTTCTCATTCGACAGGGCTTAATCAGTCCTACCTTTCCGAGGTCGAAGCCGGAAAGCGCAACATCAGCATCGATAATATCGACGCCCTCGCAAAGGCGCTAGGCGTTGGGATAGTTGTTCTCTTCGAAAACCGCCCGGTGTGAAGCTCGTGCTGCGACAAGTCTTTTTTTCGAAGGATCCGACCATGTGCATTTAGCGGGCATTCGCGGGCGACCGGCAACGACGGCTCCGCGCCAAAAGCGGGAATACGGCATTGGCCCAGCAAATTGGCGATTTCGGCCGGAAGCTGACGTCCGTGAACACCTGCGGCAAGGGCAAGAAAGCCCCCAGAAAGGAAAGTTCGGCGTCGTTGCCCGAATATACCAAGCGTCCCTTCGCCGGGCCGCAAGCCGTGCTCGCCTATCTCTCGCGCTACACCCATCGTGTGGCGATCTCCAACAGCCGTCTCCTCGGCTTCGACGGGGGGAAGGTGACCTTTCGCTGGAAGGATTATCGCGCCCGTGGCAAGGCGCCGGGCAAAAGCTGGATCAAATCGATGACGCTGCCGGCGGAAGAGTTCATCCGCCGCTTTCTCATCCACGTCCTGCCCAGCGGCTTCCATCGCATTCGCCACTACGGGCTGTTCGCCAGCCAGAAACGCGCCGCCAACATCGCCCGCCTGCGCGAACTCATCGCCGCCGCCGAGGGCGCCGAAAAGCCGCTCGGCGACAGCTGCGCGACGAGCAAAGCGCCGCAACCGACAGAACACCCGGAGACGTCCGCGCCGGCCAAAGCCTGCCCTTGCTGCGCGGGACGCATGCGCGTCATCGAGACTTTCGCACGCAACTCGCCGCCACGCCGCTTCAAAGCCGATTGCGCGGGACTCGACACGTCATGACCAAAACCAAAGCCTGCGCCCATTCCGCCGACTTTGAGGCAACGCCCACAGGCGCGGCCAATACAGCCTCGTCGCATCAACACCCCAGGCGCCAAAAACGACCGACATCGCTGATCCCCACTCCGTCAAAAGCGCCTTTCTCCGCCGTCAGGACGCGCCACGAGCATCTCATCGAGCCCTTCCCGGCATCGGCGGCGCGTTCAAAACGGTGACGCCGTTCTACAAATCCCCATAAATCGCAGACTAAAACATCGAGGCTCACCGTCCCGCGGTTTCCTCCCATGGAGGCTTTCGGACGCCGGCCCCGCCGCAGCCCCTTCCGTCGTGATGGGGCCGGCGTCCGAAACCCTTCACATAACCGGAAATCCAAATTTGGTTGGATGAACCCGTAATTTCGTCGGAAAGCGGAACTTCCGGTCAAGACCTCTGGTCAGCGAACTGCCCCAAGTGGACGCAGCCCAGCCAAAGATGACCAGCGGTCGGGTTTTGAGCAGGATGGCGTAATCGGCGGCGATGGCGGGGTCGGAGGCTGCGCCGGAGGCCGGTCCCAGTCTCTGGCGCTGTCGTTGTCGATCGCTGCGGCGGGAATGGAAAGAACCGCCACCGCACTCAGCACGGCGAAGACTGGCGCCAGCAGAAACACGGCGCGTTGGGAAAAGAAATAGCCGACAGCAGCCGCCGCCAGGGCGATAGCGACATTGCCTGCTTGGTCGAAGGCCGAGTTGCGTCGAGTTGCGTCCCATCCGCCGCGCCAGTCTTTTCCGCGCATACGTTAGCTCGTCGCCGACCGAAATCTGCGGCGCCGCCCCTTGCTGTCAATTATGCTGGTAGTGGCGGTGATGATGATGATGATGGTGGTGGCGGTGGTAGTAGCGGTGACGGTGGTGATAATGACGGCTCTCAGGAGCCCCGACCACGCCTTTGACGCCGCCGACAACTCCACCGGTCACTCCCCCAACCACGCCGCCAACCGCTGCGCCAACCGGACCCGCGGCGCGGCCGCCTTCTGCCGCGCCTCGCTCGCCACCCTGGATAACGCCCTGAGCCTGTGCGGCGAGAGGCATTGAAAGAACGACAGAAAGGCCAAGAAGGCCAGCGGCTATTGTTAACCAGTTTTTCATCGGTAAACTCCGTTTGCTTGTTGTGAACCTGAATTGGTTCAGCAGACTTGCAACAAATGCACAATTATCAGACGCGCCGACTCCCAAGACAGGTTCGGAGAGTACTCAGAGATTGTGAATCGGTCGCCTGGCCGATTGTCCTAAACGTTGCTAAGGTCTGAGTAAAACCGTTGTCACGGGCGACAATACGCCTGCCCCGACTATCTTTTAGGCGCTTCATTTTCCAACACGAAAACTGCTGAGCGATCCCAGCACTCCGAAAGCCTGCAGCAGCCAAAGCACGACACAGATGACCACAACAGCGTTCAGGATGCTTTTGATTTTGCTGTCCATGGGGATGTAGTTGTTCACAAGTGACAGCAGCACGCCAACCACGATCAAGCCGATGACCACATTAATGAGAGGCATGGAGGTTCTCCTGTTAGTTCTAGCCGGCAACTCGCAAAACGCTTGCTCAGTGACGGATCAGGGCCAGAAGGATGATGATCGGTATGGGAACGCCGAGCATCCAGAGCAAAATGGAACGTCACATGACTTGACTCCGCTTTGGAGGGGTTTCACCAGCGCGTCAGATGGCTGGCGTCAAAATTGTCGTCGCGGTGGCGACCCCCGACGCCGGCTCCCCACCAAGCGGCCGTCGCTCCAAGAACCATCGAGGCTGCCGTCAGGAATGCTAGAAGGATCCCGGCTTTGCGCACGGTTTCAGTCGCCGCGCGCTCCTTTTCAGCCGACGTCTTGATCTGTTCGGAAATTGCGGCAACGCGCTTTTCGGCGTCAGCCTGCTTGAGTCCGGGGCGCGCCGAAACAATGCGCGTCAGATAGACGCGATCATCGTCGCTCAGGAAGCCATTGCCGGCGCCCCTCGCCAATATTCGCGCGACTTCCTGGCGAGAGGTTTCCAGGCCGCCGCCCATCGGGACTCCATCGTTTCGCAACAGGGCGTCAGACTCATAACCCATGGGATCGGCACCCGGCGCGAGGCTCGACGAAAGGGTTGGCGCTCCGGATTTTGCCTGGTCGGCGCCGCCTCTGATCCCGGAGGAAAGCGACATGGTGATGACTGCGGATGAAAGCGAAATTGTCGCGAGCGAGGCGCCGATGACGACGGTGGCGGCCCAGACCACAAGCCCATGGGCGCCATCCCTGACCTCGACCTCATGGGGCGTCGCGCCATCGATGGGTCGGCGCAAGCGGCCCGTGACATAGCCACCCGCGACAAAACTGGAGACTGTGATCCAGGTCACCCAGAGCGCCAGAGCTAGGTAAAATAGTGCGGGCGACGGGCCGCGGTATGGGGAGACAAGCGATAGACCGATGGCGGAGCCAAAGGCGGTCATCAGCACGATGATCGCGGACGCCAGAAGCGCCCCCGCAAAGATCGCCGACCATTCGACGTAGGACGCCCCTGAGGCGCCACGCGTGATCTGGCTGGCTGCCGTCGATGTTTCGGTCATGGCCTTGTCCTTCTTGTCGTGCTCAGCGCAACCCCAGGAATGAAAGGATGAACATGACGACCACGATAAGGCCGACGAGATAGATGATGCCGTTCATGGAGCCCTCGCTTCAGGCGACGGTCCCCAAAAAGGCGTCGCCTCGCCGACCATCAAGCCTTGCGCGACCATTGCCGCCTTGATTGCATTTTCCGTTATGGTCTCTCCGATCGGCACGCATTGGCCGGATGGCCCTGAGCCCTGACGCGCCATAGCAAAAAATGGCCAAGGCGGCCCTTTTCACTATGGCGGAGGGTCACAATCAAGCCTGGTCGACGACCTTCTTGACCGCGTCCTTGACGTCGCCAACGGCCTCCTGCGTCTTGCCCTTAAGCTTCTGGGCGGAGCCCTCAACTTCAAGGTTTGGGTTGCCCACGGCCTGGCCAGCGGCCTCTTTGACTGCGCCAACAACCTGGTTCGCCGCCCCTTTGAGTTTGTCGGCAATGCTAGTCATGATCGTTGTCCTCACGAATTTCAGGCAATGCGTTTATCCACATCGTCTTCAGAAATTCTTGCCAATTCTATTTGGCGGCGATGGGCCGCGCACAGGTTCGGAAATTACTCACGCTGCTGCGCCGGCAAACCTGATCGTCGTGTAGCGCGCCGGAGCGTCCGGCGTGACGATTTCGATTTGGTATTATTTCAAGATCGGGGAGCCCTTGCAGCTCTTTCGCGCTTCGTATGTGAAACGGCGTGGGGTCCGGACGCCGATCGGCGTCGTAAGGCGTTGATCTGTTTGTAGTCGGAGGGGTCATGCTGCCGCGCCAATTAACACCCATTCCAGACGATCCTCGGCGCCCTGGCCTAAAGCCGCAAAAAAACCGCGCCTAAAAATGGGGTTGGGTAATTACCGATTTTCAATACCCGGCTGCCAACCAGATTGGCGCAATTTCATATAATTCGAGCGTGGGTATCTTCCGAACCTGTCGTCATTATTGCTGGCGGCTATCGTAAATTCTCCAGGCGAGAAGGGGCTGTTTGCCAACCCCCTCGTTTCCGTGGGAGAGCAAAATGATTAGCCGACTGTTTATCGTTTTAGTCCTGGCCGGCGGTGTCGTGGTCGTCGCATCTTGGAATACCGGCAGCGACGGTTCCGCCGCGAAAGCCAGTCGCCAAGCCAGCCAGCCGAATCAGGTGATCATGACGGTGGCGATCGAACCCGACCGGGCACCGCCCATTCCCATTCCCGTCCCATCAGTTGGCCATTCGAACCGGGAACGGTTGATCGCCCAAAATTAGCTCGCCGTCCGCTTGCGCAAAGTGTTGATGTTCGGACGGTCGGTTGGTTCGCGGATCTCTCAGCGCAGATTGAACGCCATGGTCTCAATGCGAAGGCATTGGCAAACAAAGTTTCATAGCACTTGATTCTCAAATGAAAAGGAGAGGGAAAGGCACCGTGACATGAATCGCTGCGACCCGGCATCGACGACATGGATTGCAACTCCTCGCGAGCTCGGCGCTGACAGGCTTTCCTCTCAACTAAGGGTCGATCGCCCAGACCGGCGATAACACGCCGACGACCAAATCCCAGCGCAAGACCGACCGGCGCACAACCAGATCGCCAACGAGGTCGACACAAGTATTGCTCAGCTCAAGGCGCACTTGAATCTGACAGTCGATCAGGATAAAGAAATGGCCCGGCCTGCCGGCCTCATCGCACGACTATTGTATTGGATAGTTGAAGAACGCTATCGAAAACAGAAATCGCTCGAATCGGCGTGGCCGCGAACAACAGGTTCGAGATCGGCCGAACGATATCGCACTGATGCGGACCATGGCTGACAGCCATACCGCCAGGGGCGCGGCCTTGAAAAAATTGCCGGCGCCGCCGAGCCGCTTTATGGTAGTCTCGACGATAGGCAGACGAGCGAATTATTCTAGTTCCTCAGGACCGACTTCGAAAAGCGCCACGGTTAACTTCATGGGTCGTTCCAGTCCGTACTTTCTGGCGCTTGCTTCGTGTGGGTTTTTGCTCTCCGGCTGCGCCAGCGAGCCTCGCATTCCGTTCAGTCAGGCCGACCAGAGGGCGGCAGTGCCCTTAGGGCCGCACCCCATTCGATTCTGGGCCGATGATCCGGAAAGTGTCGTGCAAAACGCCGCACGGCGCGCGGTCGTCCAGAAGGGGCAGAGTTTTGCCTATCTTGCTCTATCGGGCGGCGGCGGCGGCGGCGCCTACGGCGCCGGCGTGCTCAATGGATGGACGCAATCTGGAACGCGCCCGGCGTTCACTGTAGTGTCAGGCGTTTCCGTCGGCGCCATGATCGCTCCCTTTGCATTTCTGGGTCCGGACTATGATGCGAAGCTGAAACGGATTTACACCAACGGCGAAGCTCAAAGCCTGATCAACCAAACCAGCCCCCTTGGAGCGCTCTTCGGAGGCGGCTTGATCGAGAGCGGGCGCATGCGTGAGTTGGTCGAACGCTATATCGACGACGAGATGCTCGCCGAGATCGCGCTCGAGGATCGTAAGGGGCGGCGGCTTCTGGTTGTCACGACCGATCTTGATGCGCAGCGCGCTGTGATATGGGACATGGGCGCCATCGCGGCGACGGGCGGACCTCGCGCGTTCAAACTGTTTCGCGACGTGATCGCGGCCTCCGCAAGCGTCCCTGTCGTGTTCGCGCCGCAACTCATCGACGTCCAGGCCAATGACCGGCTTTTTCAGGAGATGCATGTCGACGGGACCGTAACGGCGCCTGTTTTCATCCTGCCGGATACGCTTCTGCTTGGCGGCAAGAAGATTGAAACGCGCGGCGGCCGGCAAAACCTATACGTCATCGTCAATGCGCGGCTCGACGCGGGTTTCGAGGTCGTGCCAAACAAGGCTGAGACGATCGCGGCGCGTTCCTTCGGCGTGATGACCCGGGTCGAGACCGAAGCTGTGCTGGCTCAAACCTATAAGGTCGCCACCGGCGAGGGGCTGGGTTTCAATCTCAGCTATATTGGCAAGGACGTTCCCGACAGCGGCGGCACGGGCTTCGAGACCGACACGATGCGCCGGTTGTTCGACTACGGCTATGCGAGGGCAAGCGTCGGCTCGTTCTGGGAAAACAAACCGCCTCAGGTCGAAACCGCGAAGGCGATGGCAAAGGCGACGGAAAACTGAATTGGTTCGGTTGGGCACGGTGCCGGCGGGCATTTTTCATCGTGGCGGAATGCGAGCGTCCACATCCTGAACCCCCGGTCTAAACCTGCTATCTGCAAGTCTCTTGGTATCTGCGGCAATTGCCCTCGCCTTGCTCGCCTCGCTCATCCTTATGTTCGCAAGCGCGCCGCAATTGCTCGCATTGCCCATCCCGCTGCCGATACCGGTCCTGGTCCCGATCCCGATCCCGATCCCGGTCGCCGCCGCGGTCTATGTGGACGCCTCCAGGTCCAATCTCGATCTGTTGAGAATAAGCCGAAATAGGAGAAAAAAGAGCTGCGGCGGCAGCGATGGCGAATGCATATTTGTTCACGGAGAATTCTCCTGACGTCGAATTGATTGTATTGGCGCTTTATCCTCGGGCGGCTTTTTTTCACCGAGAAGCGAAAACGAAAAAAATGCCGAATATGGAGACTCCGATTTGCCCCTCACGCTTGAGGTGACATTCTCGAGAGCGCCGCCGAATTCAGGATCGGATGGCGCCATTTTGGCTTTCGGAGTTCCGGCGGCCGGATAAGGCGACTCCAGCCCGCTAAAATCGATCCGCTTCATTTCGCGCGGGAACAAGTCGGATGGGATGGCGCGCGGAGGGACGGTCCGGGGCGCGCCATCCCATTGAGACACCTGATCGACGATCCGCATGATGCGGTGGGTCCGCGGATCGACCGGCGCCGTCTGCCAGTTGAAAGTAACGAACGCCGCCGCCGGCGGCGCCAAACGCTCCACCAACGACGGCGTCAGCATAGGCCGCAGCGCGATTGCGGTCATCGACGCCTTGGCTCAGTAGCGGCGGTAATGGCTGTTTCCCCATCCGCGATGGTGACCACGTCCCCATCCGTAATGGTGGCCGCGGCCTCCGCCCCTGTAATGATTGTATTGGGCCAGGACGACCGCTTGGTCGGCTTGCGCGGACGCGACCGGCGAGGCGATCGGCATGGCCAGCGTCGGCGCGACGAGCGCGAAAGAAACAATGGCGGCTGCAGCCAGAATTTTCATGAGGCGATCCTTATCGCTTTGCGCAGGAGCCGGCGAAAACCCAGCCTGCCCAAGCGGATGAACCATAGTCACCCGCCATGATGACGATAGATTCGGAAATCACTCACGCCCCGTTCTCGGACAGGATAAGGCCGACGTTCCGTTCCCCTCTCTTACTTGGGCTCCAGAAGAGGTTTGACTACAGAACCAATTGTCGAGCCTACGGCTCTAGATCGCGCTTCATCTGGTCATACTGTTCGTTGGCGATTTCGCTGCCGCATATCAGCGGTCGAGAATCGCGCGCGGTGTCGGCGAAGCGATATGCAGGATTTGCTGGCCACCCACGGCGCGAAAGAAATGTAACCTCATTTTCCACGCGCCCGTCACGGCTTCGACGTCAAGCGTATGGGGTTGATCGGCGAATGAATAGGGCGGGGCGCGATTTTCCGGGCGCTCGGTCGGGGGCGTCGGCCCTACTCGCGCATCAACGGCCTATTGAGCGAAACCGGCCGCAGAGGAAAATAGGTAGTTTCCGAGGCTGCCTCGCTAGCATACAATTATTGTATTATTTAAACTGAGATTGATAATGACGCTGCATTATACGTATTCAGACAACAAGAATATGTCTTAATAATATATCCAGAATGAATCTTTTGTAGACTTAATTCTGGCTTTTAAGATGATGCGTTCAATTCAAGGGTAAATCCTCCGTCCAGGCCTTTCTCGATTTCTGAAGGAGATCATCGATGTCGATCCAGTTGCAAATCTCGATTCTCGTCTATGTGATGGTTCAAGCGGTGCTGTTTGGCGTCGTGACCGTCTTGGTGCTCGCAACGCCCTTGGCGGCTGTCGCGATGAATCTGATGCCCTGGGTTGTCTGCGTAAGCGCCGTTATCTCCGTGCCGGTCTCGTGGATCATAGCGCCCCGTTTGCGCGCGCGCTTCCTGCGCCAGACTGCACAGTCGTTGCTCCCGGCCGAGTAAATTGATTTCAAAACAATGCTCGATGGCGCGCTTGCGCCTGACTTGGCTTCGGCGCGGGTTCCGCTCCGGCTGGAGCTGCGCCGAAGAGGTCCAAAACCGTTGCCGCGCCCAGGGGATTGAAAGCCATACATGGAGAGAAAGTTCTCGGAGCAATTGATCATGCAAGATCGCGGTCGCGCGTCAATCGGAAGTCAGGCGACCATGCAATGGCCGCCATGCCCCAGCATGCCGGAGCTTCCATCGAAAATTTTCAACATCCATCACAGGACAGTCTATCGCTACCGTCAGCCGGTCAGCCTTGGACCCCACCTTTTGATGCTTCGTCCACGCGAGAGCCGCGATCTCCGCTTGATCTCGAACGAAGTGACGATCGCGCCCGCCGCGTCCGTGACCTGGGCGCAGGACGTGTTCGGCAACGCGGTGGCGACGGCGACGTTTCAGTCCTTGGCCGACCATCTCGTGATCGACAGCTTTACGGAACTCCGGCTTGGAGCCGAACTCTGGCCCGTTTTCGACATCGCCCCATCGGCGATCTCCTATCCGTTTCTTTATACATACGACGAGTGGAGCGACCTCGGCGCGTTGACGGTCCAGCAATACCCCGATCCCTCAGGACGCCTGATGGCTTGGGCCTGCGCTTTTGTTCGCGGCAAGCCGACCGATTCCCTGTCGCTGCTCAAAGACCTCAACGCCGGCGTCTCCAGCTGGATCTGCTACCAAAGTCGCGAGGCCGAGGGAACCCAGTCCCCGATCGAGACGTTAGATCGCGGCTGGGGTTCTTGCCGAGATTTGGCAGTGCTGTTCATGGAAGCGGCGCGTTGTCTCGGTTTCGGAGCCAGAATCGTCTCCGGTTATTGTCACAATCCAGGCGAGGGCGAGATCGGGCAGTATCATCCTGGATCAACCCACGCGTGGGCCGAGGTTTATGCGCCGGGCGCCGGATGGATCACTTTCGATCCCACGAACCGCAGCTTTGGCGGCTTCAATCTGATTCCCGTCGCCGTCGCGCGCGACATTCGCCAGGCGATGCCGGTGGCCGGCAGTTTCATCGGCGCCAGCGACGCTTTTGAGGGAATGTCGGTGGAGGTCCACGTCAAATCGAAGAGCCAGGAGAGGATGTCATGAGGCATTCGAATCCATCGGTCGCTGCTGCGGCAAGTGCGCGCTCAACAACATAAAGGGAGGTCACATGAAAACGGATACCAGAATTCTTGCCAGAATTCTTGCCAGAATTCTCGCGGCGTTCGTCGCTGTCGCCGCAATCGCGCCGTTGCAGGCCGAAGCAAAGGGGTGCATCAAAGGCGCCATCGTCGGGGGCATCGCCGGTCACCTGGTGGGCCATGGCAAGCTGGGCGCGGCGGCAGGCTGCGTGGTCGGTCATCACGAGGCTAAGAAGTCAGCCGCAGGAACGGAAGGACAGCCAGCCCCGGCGAAATGAAGCAATTGTCAGCGGGTGCGCGGCCAGCCAGCGAATAGGTTTGGCCGCCGCTGCTGACGCCATCGACGCCTCTTTGCTTCCGATCATTCTCAAGATCGTCCGCAGACGCCGCCGATAGTCGTCTTGAAAATGTTGCAGCCAGGATTGGGAGAGACCGTCATGCTCACACTCGTAATTGGCATTCTGATCACCGTCGTCATCGGCGCGATCCTGTTCTGGGTCATCGATAAATTCGCTCCCGAAGCGCGGCTGGCGCAGCTTCTCAAGCTGCTGGTGGTGCTGCTCTGTCTGGCGTCGATCGTGTCCCGGTTATATCCGCTGTTTGGATCTTCTGTTCCGTAGATGACCCTCGAATTGCCGGGGTCCAAGGCGACATATGCATCTGCGTTCTTTCCAGCCCGCATTGCCGATCGCATAAGTCGGTTTGGGGCGGTTGTTTGCAACACCGCCTGCACGACTTTTTAATTCTTGCATTTTTGAACGTGCTGGGGCTCAACAAGTCCGGCTCGAAGCTGTCGCTCGGGCACCCGAGCGTAGGTCGGGCGCATCGACGAAATGGCGACGACTTCAACGGGAGCGATTGGGCCGCAGCCGACATGATTGCCCCTCGTCGCCGAATGTCAGCTTTCCGCTGCTGATCGAAGCGCGGGGAAAATTCGCGTACGGCCGGTTTGGGTCATGAACGGCCGTATGGGCGCCCCCTGATATCGTATCGGGCTACTCTACATCTTGTGGGGAGGCAGGCGGGAGGGCTGGAGAGTTATTCGAAGAAGCCCTCCGAGGCTTTGGTCCAAGCGAAGGGCCTCATCTAGCCGCTGCGATCGGGACCATAACCACGCCGACGCTTCGAGGCGAGCAAACGTTCGATGCGGAGATAGGCGTCATCGGCGCTGTCGCAAAAATCCAGCCGGAACCGTCCTCGACAGCCGATGCGCCCCCACCGGCGCACGATGGCCAAATCGCCAAACAACGAAGGTTCAAGCGAGATTTCATAAAAGCGCGCCATGTTTCGCGCGGGGTCGATCCGGTGCAAGAACACAGGCTCGGAAAATTCCCAAGAAAATTGGTTCGGATCTCTGGAGGTCATGGCGCAGAATCGCAAAGCGTCGAACCCCCGTCCAATGAAAATTTTGACTCAATTCTCTGCTATCGATTCACTCCGTCGATCGTATTTTGCCGCGAGGCGCGATAAATTCCGAAAGCGCATGCAGTGAGGCGGCGCCAAATGATCCGCAAGCCGAAAGTTGTCGTTGGATAAGTTGGTATGCACTTTCGGCCGATTCCGGGCCTAATCGGTTAGCGGAAATTTGGCTGTCTTGGCGCCGGGCTAGCGCGAGGAAATTCATTGCGCGCCCCAGATCATCTTGAAATTGGCGTCGAAGGCGGCGCAGGCGGCGGGGCCGCGCAGGAGCGTTAGGTCGTTGTCCTGCTGCTTCAGGCCGCTGGCGGAAAAATTGGCCGCGCCAGTGCGCAGGGTCTATCCGTCCACGCAATAGGATTTCAGGTGCATCAGCGCGCGCCCCGTGTTGAAGCGGACCGCGACGTTCGGGGTGGCTGCGAGTTTCTGCAGCGCTTCGAGCGGACGGCCGAAGAGCTCGCGACCGCTCGAATCACGGAAAAGGCGCACGTTGACGCCGCGCCCCGCTGCCTGGGTCAGCGCCTCGATAACGGCGACGTCGGTGAGGACATAGGCCGCGATGTCGATTGAGCGCGTCGCCGCGCGAATCTGCGCGACGTCGATCTTTTCGAGATTTTCGGCCGGGGAATAATGGGTCTCGACCGCCAGGGGATCGGCGGCGACCGGTGTGACAAGGAGCGCGAGGGCGGCGGCGAGGCGGAGCAGGGGGAGCGGGCGGGTCATTCTGGATTCCTAATTCAGCGTCGATCCGAAGACCAGAACCACCGTCACGCCGGCGGGGATAGGCGCGCGCGAAGTTTTCGGACGCAACAAAAGGGCAGGGCGGCGCGATGGTCCGCAACGAAATTCCCCGCGGCACACCCGCGCGGCCAAACATCGGCGCCGGTTCGCGACCAGCCGGCGCCGATGATCTGCCAATTCTTACCCTGGCGATGGCGACGAAGGCTTGGCGCTTGGTTCGTCGGCTGAAGCCGCGGAAGCCGATTCAGGTGGCCGAACCGCATTGCGCAGC
>NZ_CAIUXT010000139.1 GCF_903903185.1 uncultured Rhodoblastus sp. | reverse complement strand
GCGATTGTGCGGCTCATGCCCAGGCTTCGCGCCACCTGGACGCGAGTTCTCGCGTTTCTCCTTCTTGTCGGTAGACGGAGGCTTGGACGAAGTGCGCGACGTCTTGTCCGGTCGTTGAAGCTGGATCACCAGCTCAATCAACTCGTCCTTGCTCAGACGCTGCAAATCAGTGCGATCCATGCGCTCATGGATTCAGAGATTGGAGTCCATGGCAAGGGCGACCCGGAATTCAGAGGCCTCGCCCCGATCCGAGCGCCAAAAATGGGGGTGGGTAATTACGGTTCCTGAATTTCGATGTCGCGTCCGCCGCATGTCGGGCAGACCATGAGCGCCGCGACCTTGTCGATGGTCGTCGCCGGCGGAAAAAAGGTGATCGGTGGCTGCCATTCGTCGCCGCATCGCAGACAGGACGCATTCACGGCGTCGATGACTTGCTCCGTCAGATCAGCGACGGTGACTTCGGCGTGGCGGCGCCCGCGCATTATGGTCCCTTAATAAGCTTGGTCGCGGTGTCGGCGCGTAGTCGCGCCGACCGCTTTCGAATTTGGAATCGCACGCGGTCCCAGTGTTCCGGCGTCCGCTTCGCGTCGATGACCTTATGCAGCCGAAGTTCAAGGGCGCGATCTCTTGCTACCCAATAGGCCGAGTTACCGTGCTCGGCGATCAACTCGGCCACGTCCGCGTCGATTCGAGCCTGCAATTCCTTTCGTCGCCGCCACCATCCGAGCATGATCGTTCCCCAAGCGGTAGACTGCGGCATGCTGTGCCTTCGTTCAAGATTGCAGCAATTTATTTCGCCAGGCCATCTTGCCGCGCGCCCTTCGCAATTAGTCGGATGATCGGCCCTGGATAGCCGGGGAAGATGCCGGTGAACCGCCCTGTGTTTGCGGGAGGCCGCCTTTGTCAAAATCACGCCGCCAAGTCGGGTTGCCCAAGCTTCGGCCGCCGGAGGCCTTGGTGAAATCCACCGGACCTTGTTCATAATAGGCTTTCGGCACGACGTAGTCCCAAATTTCGCCTGATATTTCCGATCGTTCCGCCGTGGAGTAACCCGAGACAAGGCCCTAGGCGACGTCCGCCTTGCGAATGATCATTAAAGGTTTCGCTTGCCGACACGCGGCATACCTTGAACGGCTGTGCCAGCTCCGTGAAATTACGGGACTGGCTTTATCGTCAAAATATTTCTAAAGGGGGCGCGCGCCGTTCCCATTGCCGAAGGCGCGCCTGCGGAGCGTTTTCAAGCGAAATGGGTTCCGGATCGCATGAAGAAAACGCGTTAAAACAAAAGCCAGCGCCCGGATCCGATTTTAACGGGTCAAAAATGGGCTCTGAATAGCACGGAGCCAAAATGCAGTTTTGGAGCGCGGTTGCGCAAGGCCTGAACCCCTATACGCCCGGCGAACAGCCGCGCATCGAAGGCCTGGTCAAACTCAACACCAACGAATGTCCTCTGCCGCCGTCTCCGCTGGCCCTGGCGGCCATGCGCGACGCGGTCAACGACTCCTTGCGGCTCTATCCCGACCCGGAATCCATCGCCCTGCGGCAAACGCTGGCCACCTATCACGGCCTCGGCGTAGAGAATATTTTCGTCGGCAATAGTTCCGACGAGGTTCTGGCCCACACGTTTCCGGCGCTGCTCAAGCATGACGAGCCGCTACTGTTTCCCGACGTGACCTATAGTTTCTATCCGGTCTGGGCGAAGCTTTTCGGTATCGCTAGCGAAACCGTCGCGCTCGACGACAAAATGCGCATCGTCACCGGCGCTTATCGCCGCAGTTCAGCCGGCGCCATCATCATCGCCAACCCCAATGCGCCGACGGGCGTGGCGCTCGGACGCGACGCCATCGCGCGACTCGTCGAAGAAAACGCCGACATTCCCGTGGTGGTGGACGAAGCCTATGTCGATTTCGGCGGCGAAACCTCGATTCCGCTGATCACCGATCATCCCAATCTTCTAGTGGTGCGCACTTTTTCCAAATCGCGCGCCCTGGCGGGCCTTCGGGTCGGCTATGCGCTCGGCTCGGCCTCGCTGATCGAGGCTTTGTCCCGAGTAAAAAACTGTTTCAATTCCTATCCGGTCGGCAGCATCGCCCAAGCCGGCGCCATCGCTTCGGTCGAGGATGAGGCCTATTTCCAGGCGAGCCTGAAAACCATTGTCGCGGAACGCGAGAACATGATCGCGCAATTGCGCGAACTCGGTTTCTCGGTTCTGCCGTCGCGCGCCAATTTCATCTTCGCGCGCCATCAAAACGCAAGGGGCGGCGAGTTGGCGCAGGCCCTGCGCGACCGCGCCGTGTTGGTGCGCCATTTTAATCTGCCGCGCATTGACGATTATCTGCGCATTACCGTGGGGAAGGCGGAGCAGACGGTAAAACTGGTCGCGGCATTGAAAGATGCTCTTACAGTCAAAAATTAGTGCGCCGCGACGGTTTCTGGCTTCGCGAATGCAATTCCACATGCCGTAGCTTCATTCCGGTCATTTTGAAAAACAAAGCCGATTCCGGCTGCTTCTAGAGTGGCTCTCATTGCTCCGAGATTGCGCCCAATCGGAATGGGTCGACCGGCCTCGAAGTCTCGAACCATCGATATTGAAACATCTGCTGCAAAGGCAAGGTCATCCTGCGACCAGTTTAGCCACCCTCTGGCGGCGCGGCATTGTTCAGGTGTCATGGGCCAAGCCTAATCGCGACTGGCATATCCGGCAATGCCGGCGCAAAGCCCATGGAAACGCCCTCCAGTGCGCGACATTCTGCGACCTTAGAGCCGACGGCCGTGTTTGACTGCAACGACGTCAAATCGGGCGTGATCCACCTGTCTGAATTTGATCGATCAAATTCAGCATTTCCTGAAGTTTGCCCTTCGCGTCCTCCAGCTTCTTGGCCGCAACGAGATCACCACGTCCGCAAAGCATCAGAACGGTCTCGAGAACCTGATCGGAGCATCTGCAAAGGACGATCAAAAATTCTCCGCTGGGTCCATTTCTTCCGTCGTACCAGTTTTTCGCGGCGCGCTCATTCGCGTTGGTCAGTGCGGCAATGGATTTGACGGCACTGCTGTTCCCGTCGAACTCACGGTGCAAAGCCTCCGAAATCGCCACGGCGAAACCCGCCGCGCCCAGCCGAGTGGCGCCGTCTCGCGGAAAACTATTTCCAAAATTGGACTGAACTTTTCGGTCCTTCTTTGTAGGCGACATTCTTGTTTCCCCGTCGCAAATTTTAAATGATCAGGAAAAGCAATCCAGCGGACATCTGGGCCTGGTCAAAGCGGCAGCCCGCAGCTTTGACGAAGAAACTCAGATCATCACCGCGAGCAGACGGACAAACAACGTGCGAGCAGCGCAATATGTCCGAATGTCGACCGAGCATCAGAAGTACTCGACTGAGAACCAGTCGGAGGCTATCGCCCGGTATGCGTCCCAGCGAAACATTTCAATCGTGAGAACGTATGCAGATGAAGGTAAAAGCGGTCTAAAGCTGGATGGTCGCGAAGCCTTGCGTAGACTTATAAATGACGTCGAAAGCGGCCGTGCGGATTTCGCTCATATTCTTGTTTATGATGTCAGTCGTTGGGGACGATTTCAAAATGCCGATGAATCGGCATATCTCGAATATCTATGTACGCGCGCCGGGATAAAGGTCCATTATTGCGCCGAGCAATTTGAAAATGACGGCAGCATCGCTGCGACAGTCATCAAGAGCATGAAACGTGCAATGGCCGGCGAATACAGTCGTGAACTGTCCGCCAAGGTCTTTGCCGGACAATGCAGGCTGATTTCGCTTGGCTTTAGCCCGGATAATTCACGGCGTGTGATTTTTGGGCTGGCGGGCATAGCTTAAGGCCATGATAAGGCGTAGGATTCGGGTGTCTAAGCCAACCCTTCACACGTTTCACGCCAGCCACGCCCGCCATGATCGACAATACGATT
>NZ_CAIUXT010000138.1 GCF_903903185.1 uncultured Rhodoblastus sp. | reverse complement strand
TCGGCGAATACATCCGTCCGAACGTGTAGCCCAGGAAGTCGAACTCCCCTTCCGGCACTTTGCAGATTCGTGTTTTCTCTTCGTTGACCGTGAGCTTCAGCTTGCCCATGATTTCGCGCAGTCGCTGCAACGCCTCAGCGGCTTTGCCCTTTCTGCACAGGATCACGAGGTCGTCGGCATAGGTCACGAGGCGAGCGCCGAGGCTTCGCTCCAGCCCGAGCTTCTTCCATCCCAGCACGAACCGGCGCATGTAAAGATTCGCCAGCAGCGGTGAAATGGGTGAGCCCTGCGGGATGCCGCGCCGCTTGTCGCGGGCTTCGGTCGTGCGTGTTTTCCGTCCGCGTTTGTCGGTTTCTTCGACGGGGCAATCCAGCCACATCTTGATGAGATGCAGCACGCGCCGATCCACGATCCGGCGCGCCACCGACTTGAGAAGGTCGGTGTGTGGAATGCTTCCGAAGTAGTCCGCGAGGTCGGCGTCCACGACTTCCGGGTGGCCGCGAAATAGCTGCTCCTCCACCTCGACCACCGCCTGCTGGGCGTTTCGCCCGGGGCGGTAGGCGTATATTTCCGGCGGAAGATCGGCTTCGAAGATCGGCTCCAGCACCAGCATCGCTGCCGTCATGCAGACCCGATCCCGCAAGGTCGAGATGCCCAGCGGCCTGAGTTTGCCGTTGGCCTTCGGTATGAACACGCGTCTGATCGGGTCCGGTAGGTAAGTCTCCTGCCTGAGCGCAAGCGCCAGTTCGGCCAGCCATCGCTCGACCCCATACGCCTCGACATCGGCGAAGTCCTGACCGTCAACGCCCGGCGCACCCTTGTTGGAGCGGCACTGGGCATAAGCGTGCGCCAGAATATCCTCGCGGCTGATCTTGTCGTAGAGGGCGTAGAAGCGATAGCCGACTTCCGCCTTCGCTTTCGCGTGTAACGCCATCTGCAATTTCTGAACACTTTTCGGAGTTGATAGGTTGCCCAATCTCCCGGTCCCTCATCGCTTGCTGCGTCTGTCTTGAACTGAGGCCCCTTCCCTCCACCGGCATTACCCGGCTTCCTCGGTACTACGGGCCTCTCCGCCACCTCAAAGCGCCCGGCCTGTCCCTCGCGGGCGTCCGGTTGATCATCCCTGACCACGCCATGAGGCTTCCCGTGTTGCGTGCGCTTTCCTTGTGTACATGCCGCCGCCACTACCCCGGCGCAGCGTCTGGGCGTATTCTTGCTCGTCTCGCCCAGCCGTATCAGCCTTCCCCGATTGAGCTGTCGGGTCGGCCTGCGCGTCGTCCTTTTCGAGGTTTGCTCAGCGTTCACTCACGTTGCGGCCTGCACACTCGCGCCGCCACCGTATGTCGTGGCGGCTATTCGGGGGCTTCAGACATTTCGTCGCCTCCATGCCTGCCCCGATTGCTTCCGGCGGGAGCTGTCGCCGGGTGGGTCTCGCACCCACTGGAAAGCGCCGCCTTTCCACGGCGCACGCTCAAACGGGTCTTTCAAGCTTTTCTCGCAATGGCCGGAGCAATGTCGTCTGCGGACTTTCCCGGGTTCGGTCCGACGCTTAATCATAACCCTTAGCCGCCATACGTCATGATCAAGCCGGACGGCGAATATTGGCAAAACCGGACATTAGATTGCGTGCACCAGTTCACCTGCGGCATGCGGACGGCTGTCTGTAAGCGACAGGCAGGTCTCGGGCGACGAAGGTCGAACAGCTGTCTCAAGCCATGATAATCATCGTGACGCAGGAAAGTTGCGGGGTGAGAGTGGACGAAGCGTGGAAGGTCGGCCTGCGTCACCGGCCTTGCCGAGAGTTTCGGTGTAATGTGCTTCAATTCAAGATACAGTCATCGGGTTAGCGGGGTGGTGGGAGCATGGGCGCGCAATTCGATCTCAGTCATATCAATCTTGTGGGATATCTGACCGACGAAACCGGCCTCGCCGCGCCTCGTTCGGACTTGCGCACGATAGGGAACTTCCTATTCTCGCTGGCCTACGGCCAAAATCTCATCAGTTCGACCCAGGGATCGCCGGACGATTGGACTAGACGGGTCGCCAAGGCGGCGCAGGACCAGATCAAGTTTCTGAACTTCCAGTTCGGCAAACCCGCCCATAAGCAGCCGGTGGATTCGAGCCATTACCTGGATCCGCTCCGGACATATTTCACCGGTTACGACTTTTACGCGCTCGTTCTTCCCGCCAACGACTATGGCCACGACGACAATACCCTGCGCTTCTTCAGGGAGGCCGGGTTCAGCTCGGGCTTGAACGGACTGGTTCTTCTTCCCCGCCAGCTACACGAACCCGGGCTCGCACAGTTCGTTGATCCTTTTCCGGCATTGCGGGTCCTCGCTGACCAACCCCTCGCACCGCCCGGCGTACTCTTCTGGACACGGCTCGGGGGCGCCTGCGCCCTGTCCCTGCAGGACGCCTTCGACTTCTTGCGCCATAACTTGCTGGATGCGCTTTCGGACGGACTAAGGGCAACGGACGAGGCCATAGCCCTCCAGGCGTCCCGGCGACGCTCCAAGCACATCCTGCATCTTAGCGACCTTCATATAGGTCTCGCGGAAGCGACCCAACGTAGGTCGTACCTCAAGCGACATGTCAGGGGCTTGCTTCCCTCAATCGACCGAGTGGTGGTGACCGGCGATTTGTTCGACACGCCTTCAGAAGACCTACGCGCGTCATTCGACGAATTTCGCCGAGACGTCGAAGACGGCACCAGCAAGCGATTGCTGGTGGTTCCTGGCAACCACGACGTGAGAACCAAGGGGAATGCGATCAGCGGGCTTGGAAGAAAGGCCGAATACGTCACCGACCTCGATTGGTCTCCGATTGACATTGATCACGACATGCAGACCGTTTTCTTCTCGTTCAATTCGAGCGAAACTGGAAATTTCGCGAGGGGCAGCGTGAGCTTGCGTCAGCGTCTTTCGCGGGCCGAAAAGCACGATGATGAAATTCATCGCAGAAGGCAGGTCCGCGATTACTTTAATATCGCGCTCGTCCATCACCATCCGGTCGATTACGGATCAAAGCCAACCGCGCTTTACGAGCGCATCCTTGCCCGGTTGGGCGGTGACGACCAGCTCATCGCTTTCGAGGAATCGGAGGACTTTGTGAAGTGGTGCGTCGGCCGAAAGGTCGGTTTGGTACTTCATGGGCACAAGCACATACCGCACTTGGCGACGGTTCGGCCAACGCGAGGGGGCGATGGCGAGGTGACGGTCGTCGGCTGTGGCTCTAGCGTCGGCGCCGAGGGCAAGCCGATGTGCTACGATCTCATCACGATCGAGCCCGTCACGAAACGTTGGAGTGTAAGTTTCTACCAAGACGAACGTGGCGACGGGAGCGGTTTTTCGCTTCAGAACGTTGCGCTTGACCTTCGCGTTTCGCAATAAGGCTCCTCGCGCCTTTCGCGTGAAGCCAAAACTAACGTCTGACTTGAATTGGCGCACCCTTGACGTTCGGCCATCGACGGGTTTGCCGCCGGGACCGGCCCTTCGCTCTATTCCCGCTTTCCGCCGTGAGGAGCCGGTGCCCATCGGCAGGAATCGGCTCGAAGGGCGACATTCCCGACAACGCCCGCGACCGTCTCAAGAGCCTATGAAGGTGGTTGGCGTCGGACGGTTCGCAATCGAGGCCGGATAAGTATAATATCTTTGGGCGGCAATGCCGGAATTGCGCCAACAGTTTTTTCCTTGCCGGAGATTGGCAGCGCCAGAGGATTTTTTCATGCCGTTCAAACGTTTGAAGTCGTCCGTCGAGGACCTCTACAACAAGGCGAAGAATTCCGAGTCGTTGAACGCGGCGCAAAAGCTGGCGTCCGACGCAGGCGCCGCGATCGGCGACAAGGCGACGTCGATTTCGCAGGTCGTTTCAAATCGCCTCAAGAAGGAAAAAGTCGATTCTGACCCCGCCGCCGTGCGGGAAGAGGACGCCTCCGAGAACTATGAGACGATGGCGGCCCTCAAGCCGATCCAGAAGCTTGTGTCGGAGGCCGGAACTGCCATGAACGACAAAGCGCGCACGCTCCTCGACGGCGACATTCCTGAACTGCTTGGCGCCGCTGGTGGGGTCGGGGTCGGCGCTGCCGCCGGTGCCGGAATTTTGACCGCCAGCGCAGCGAGCGGTGCGGCTGGCGCCGCCGCTTTGACATCTGGCCTCGCGGGCGCCGGATCTCTCGTTGGTGGTGGAATGCTGCTCGGAATTGGGGTCGTCGCGGCCCCGGCCGTCGTTCTCGGCGCCGCCGGCGTATGGGCCGTGGGGCGCCACAATAGGAACAAGCTGTTCGAGACCAAGGAAGCCCTTCTTCAAGAGGCGCTCCGAAAGAGGGACGCGCTGCTAGCCGAACTCCATGCGACGAATTCGGCGAACCATGAACGCGTCGCCTACCTGAACAGTCTGGTCGCCCAGTTGCAAGCGGCCGTTGAGAACCTCCAGTCTGACTTGGCCGTCGAATGAGCGCCGAGTCGGACAAGGACGGCCTCCGCGTCCTCGCCGTCCAGGGCGAGTCGCTGGACGGCAATCTTGCGAAGGCCGAGGCGACCGCTGCAACGGCGGATGCGGCCATCCAGGACGCCGAGAGGCTGTTGGCTAGGCTGGGTCGGCCCCTGCCAAATCGGACCGGCGCCGGCGGCACTTCGCTACCGATGAGGGCGCCGCGTCTGCGCACGTGGGAAGAGATCGCCGCCGAAGCCCGAATGGCGCGGCCCGATGAGATTTCCTTCGCGGACATCCTGAGTCGAGCCGATGTCGCGGCGGCCACGGGCAACCTTTCCAGCTGGAAGGAAGAGTTCGCCGGCCTGAATCGGCTCACTCAATTCGACTACGCCGTCGCCGGGGCGGCCGGGCTGTTCGCCGGGCTCGCGGACATCCTCCTTGTTCAGGTCCCAAGGCACCCCGGCTTCCTTGGCAGTTCTGCGGCGGAAGGAGGCTGGCTTTCCAACGTCATCAAGGACAGGTTCGGAGACCTCTTGCCGGAGGACACGATCCGCGCATTGGAACGCGACTACAAGGTGCCGTACGATCCGTCCACGAGTCTGCGACTGGACATCAAGGTCGAGGGGCTAGGACCGCGAACCCATCGCATGTCCTCGTTGGGACACGACCCTGTCCTCGGCTGGTTTTTCGGCGTTCGCGACATCCTTGCCGGGGGCTTCACTGCGATAGGTTCCGACGGGTCCTTGGTGATCCAGTCCGTTGAAGGCTGGGAGCCGGGCGAGTTCGGTGTCGGCCTATTCGTCAAGATTCTGGAGGCGTTCCGGACGGTCGCCTGCCACATGCTATCGGACGTCGCCACTGCGGCTGGACTGCCGCCCCCGCTGTTCGGTCTGCTCCAGTTCCTCCAGCTGGGTGGCATCGGGGACCACTCGATCTCAGACATCGCGCGCGGCATGTACCGCTCCGGGTACGACTTCAGGCATTTTCTGGCCGGCGGCGTCACGGTGACGATCATCGAGGTGTTCGTGCGGACGGCATGGACGGTGCGCGAGCTGTCCGAGGGCAAGTCCCTCATGGATGCGCTGCCCGTGGCGGGCAAAAGGCTGCAAAGCGGACTGTTCCTGGCCCATACGGTGGCGACGGCGACCAACGCCGGAAAGTTCGCCGTCACGCAGAACCCGCTGTCGCTGAACTGGGCGCAATGGCTGATGTTTTTCCGCTATCTCCTCCCGCAGGCGCATTGGGTTCTCGTCGGGCGGCCCAAGGCCCGGGCGGAGTTCGTTCGGGAAAAGCTGGAAGTGTCTTGGGGCCGCCTTGACGCGGACCTGTCGACGATATGGGCCGACGCGTTCGGCGCCGAGTACCGCGCGGTCATCTAACCGGGGGCGGCGTTTGAGATTTTGTAACGTGTGAAGTTTTACCAACGCTAATCATGATCATCCCTTTCCGCCGGAAACAGTCGATGCCCATCGGCACGAATCGAGACGAACGGCGCCGGTCAAGTCAGCCGACGGCTTCCGGCTCATTGCGGACCCACAACATTAAAGCGCCACCGGCGGGAGTCGCATCTTCAGCGGACGTTCCGATCGTATAAACGAACGCACGCTCATGACAAATTCCGTATTCTGGTCGTATATGAAAATATAAGTACATATAAAATATAAAATTAATGCATAAATCCGAAACATATGGCAAATATTTTAGGTAATTATCGCTCGGTGCCTCACTTAAACCCCGCTTTGATTGATACGCGCGACTTATGTTAGTCGTCTTCACCGCGCTAATTCTAAGATAGAGATCGAATCGCGCCGATTGCTTTCTATCATCTTGGTATTAGAGACTACGTGATGATGAACTCCATCGGCATCCGTAACCACAATTTTGATTAGACGACCGACGTCACCTTCGCCTGTAAAAAGTCCGTTGGGGGTGAAGCCTACCCATCCCTCGATATCCGAGGACGGCGTGTCCTGAACGCAAGCATCCTGAGCGCGAAATGTCGCCAGCAGACTGCCGGACCTAGTGTTCCAGATCTTGATTGTTCCGTCCAGGCCACCCGAAGCGATCACGTTCGCAGAGAACGCGGCCGCCCAGATTTTCTCTTGACCAGTTGGAATGTCGCGTAACAGGCGCTCACTGGCAACGTCCCAGATTTTGATCGTGCTGTCGTCACTGGCAGAATAGGCCTGTTGTCCATCGAGCGAGAACGCGACGGACGACACCCTGTCGGTATGGCCGGCAAGATCATGAAGCAGGCGCTCGCTGTCGACATCCCAAATCTTGACTGTCGCGTCCTCGCTCCCTGAAATCAGAAATTTTCCGTCGACGGAATATTTCACGGCTTTGACGTAAGAAGTGTGACCGGAGAAGTTGTGAACAGCCTGACCGGTAGCTGTATTCCAGATTTTCAGGTCATGCTCATAGGCTCCGGCGGCCAGCCAACGCCCATCTGGCGAAAAATCAAGTGATAATACTTGTTTGAATGTGTTACCGTTGGCGAAACTTAGAAGCAACTGCCCGCGTGATGCATCCCATATCCGAATGGTTCCTTGTCCGCGTCCATCGCCTCCGGCCGCAAAGCGGTCGCCCGTTGATGAAAAGGCGGCACCGTATGGCGCCCCTGGCATTTCAACGTAATAGAGCATTTCGCCATCGGCCGTATTCCAGACTTTCACTTGATCGGGAGCGCTGGTGGCAATTGCCATCCGGCCGTCGGGCGAAAATGCGACCGATGCTGGCAAGGTCACGCGTCCGTTGAATTTCCTGACCATGCGACCGCTCTGGAGATCCCAAAGGCGGATGCTGGAGTCGTCGCTGCCGGCGAGCAGATAGTGTCCGTCCTTCGTCAACGCAACTGACTCGATCGCTTTGTATTTGCACCAACTTTGCGCAATAAGTGCGGTGCCAACTGGCACTTGATATTCGGGTTGCGCCGGAGGTTGAGGGGGCGAAATCGGTTTTACATCGCTTGCTGCGGCAAGCCGCTCGGGTGGGGGTGGCGGGTTCATCGACACACGCGGAACCACAAAAATCAGCCCTACGACCGCGAGGCCGATAAAGAGAACGATTAGCGGCCAAGGATTGCGGTTTCCGCCGGTGCGAAGGGGCACAAATTCGAAGGGCGGCTGCGCGGGCCTAGGAGTGGATGGCGAGATGTCCGATACAGCGCCTTGCAGCGCCTCAGTCGTCTCGGTCGCGCTTTCCAGCGCCGTATTGTCGGGAGTCGCCATTTCTTCAGCCTGGGATTTCCGCTTGTCAGCTTCGGCGCAGAATTTCGCTACGATTCTCGGCAGATAGTCCTTTTCGTTAATGGCGACATAGTCCGCCGCGAGTTGACGAATCCAAAAGTCGCCCTTCTCGCGGACCGCCGCGTCAGCAGCGGCAAGCTCGTCGTCGAAGGCGATAAGCGCTTGCCATTTGCTCAATGCGTCCGAGTTCGACGCTATGATTTCGGCTAGCGCGCCGGGAACGATTTCCGCGACGATCGCCTCAACGTCGGGATGTTCGGGCGCCGTAAATTTCGATGCCAGCACTTCGACCCATTTGTCTCCCAGCAGGCTGATTTTCTTGTCTATGCTGGCGAGCGCCTCGTCGTATTTGATCAAGGCGCGCCATTTTGTCCGCGCCGGACTGTCTTGGCGCTCAACAACTGCCGCCGCTTGAGGCTGCTCTCTATGCGACTCGATCCCGCGCTCCGATCGCATGACCTCACCCGCCATAGCTCGCGCTGTAACGGTCGAAGTTGCGGCGCGAGGGGGAACTGGCGAATTCCGTCCTGCACCCTCCGCTATCGGTCGAGGGACCGATTGCGGACGGGAGGGCAGAGGGCCGCCGTCGAGTGCGCGTTCAAAGGCGCGGCGAAAGGCGAGCGGGTCGGAAATGCCGGGAACTGGCGTCGCGGTTAGGCCGGAGCCATTCACCCGAATGGAGCCATAATCGAGAAGTCGACCGAGGAGCCCTTGCTGAACCTCGATGGAATCCACTTTGTCCAGACGCTGCTCTATGGATGATCGTGAGATGACGCCCCATTTGGCAAGGACTTTCTTGTTGGTGATCGCGAGTTCCGTCGTCGATTTGCGAATGATCGCGAACAACAGCGACAGGGCTCCAAGAATGAGCATGGGCCAAAACAGAATGCCGATCGCAAGAAGCAGGACGCCGGGCGCGAAAACAATCCAATGAAGTGAGGCTTTTGCGACGATCTGCTCATCTGGGCCTAGGGATTCACTGAGATAGGACATATCGAAAATTCCACGTGCGAAAAATCACGAGATGCAGAACGTGTCACCAAGCCAAAGCTACTTCAGGAAGCGGCAGGCGACAATGCGATAGCGCAACGCGCAGCTCCGCTGTCGAATTATGACCGGGATATGCGGCGTGATCTGCTTGTGTTTGACTAGCCAGGCGAGTTTTTGCGCCGCGCCATAGGCCGTGTTGGCGGCCAGATACCTAGGTTTCAGGCCGTATCGATCCTCGGTTCGATCCAGCATCGTCTGGGCGGCGCCGATTTCGGCTTGGCAAACGGAGTGCGTGGCTTCGACATCGACAATCACGCCATGGTCCGTGTCGATCAGATAATTGGTCGAGTAGGCGAAGAAGGCGGGTCCCTTGCGCTTCGCCGTCCATTGCGCAGCCGGGTCGGCCAGGGCGTCGAATTTGGGCGCGACCGGCGTCGCCACGCCAAACGCGGCGTCGTCCAACGTCGCTAGATATTCGCGCGTGGTGCGGCTGGTTTCCTCCGTGATCTCTTCGGGCTTCCAGTCGTTGCCGGGGACTGAGTGGTGCTTGTTGACGTCGGCGGGAATGAGGCTGGCGTCGACCGAGAACCCCTAGGCGCTGACAAGCCCTTTGGCCATGCAGCGGGCGACGACGGTTTCGAACAAATGCCGAAGGATGTTTTGCTCTCGCGAAAGCGCCCGTGCCGGTTCTTCGAAAAGGTCGAATGATCAAGAACTTCGCAATCGAGGCCGAGACGGCAAAACCAGCGATAGGCGAGGTTCAGATGGACTTCCTCGCACAGGCGGCGCTCCGAACGAATGCCCCACCAGCAGCATGCGGATCATCAGTTCCAGGTCGATCGAGGGGCGGCCGGAGTTGCTGTAAAACGGCTTCAGCGTGTTGCGAAGGTCATCGAGGTCGAGATGACGGTCGATGCCCCGGAGCTGATGGTCGGCGGGCACGTGATCATCGAGGCAGAAATCAAAGAACAACCGAGCCGCCGCCGCTTGAACGCCCATCATCGCCGAATCTCCCACCAAATCAGTAGAAAAAGAGAATCGCGGCATCGGCGCCCGATCAAGGGCTGAGTTCTTCAACACAATCGCCTCGAAGGCGACCTTCGCTGCAACGCCCGCGACCGACTCAATTTGACCCCAAGCGGACGGTTCCGAACCTCGCGCTCTATACCGGGAAATGGCATAAAGTTGACTTTTGCGATTTTTAGAGGGTAGTATCGATGGGCATTTTCTATCCCGGAACCTATAATTTCACATAGCGGTTTGCAGGATAGGAATCGTGTTTTTCCAGCGAGGATATTAGTTGTTACCGTGTATTATTGAATAGGCTATACAAAAAATGGCGTAGGAGGCAGCAATGATAAGAACTGGAAAAATTTTTATCGCGGGACTTTTTATCGCGGGATCGTTGTCATTGATTGGGTGTTTTAGCTCCACAGGAGACGAGTATCTCGGAAGGTGGCAGGAAATTAGCAATGGAAATTCCCTTATGGAAATAAAAAGAAATGGTGATGGCTTTATTATTTCTGATCGAGGTCAAGCTGTCCCTGCTTTTCTAAAAGGCGGCACCCTTTTTATTCAAGGCCCGATGGGCTCAGCACCTATTGTGCATGTGAAAGAATCAGACACCTTGGTCGGTGGTGGTTATACATATAAACATCTCCATTAAGAATTCATAACATTATAAATTTCAGAACTGGGGGCCAATAGCTATCCAGAATCAGCGCGTCCACAAACGCGCCAAATTATAACAATTGCTGATCTCTAGGTTGAGTGCAGCGACAACCTTAAAGTCCTTACTGTCCGTTCATGTATGGTCTGTTCCCCGCCAAACCTTCCCGTTCGCGCCATATCCGCCAAGACCTGGCCAAGACCTGTCCGTCGGCGTCGGCCTTTGTAAATAGTTATCTTGGAGCACGTGCAAAAAAACCCAAGATTTTTGCACCGATAGCCAAGGCCACTCCATCAATGGGTTGGGCGGTTCGAAAATCCGGTGCAAACATAAAGTCCCCAACTTAGCGCCGAGCTGACATTGCCGAGAGGCCGAGAGAGGTCGGCTTTCCGCCGGAAGCCGCCATTGATTGAGACTGGCCATGCCCAAGCCGTTCGGCCGACAGCTAAACGAGCGTGGCTGCTTGCCCCTTTGCAATTTATGACCAGACCCTCGATGTTGAAGGCGAGCGCTTGGAGGCGGGGGCCAAGGGGGCGTCGGGAATAGCAACTGGGCGTGGCCCGGGAGAAGCCGCCTCAAGTCTCCTCCACAGGGTTCGCTCCGGGGGCTGGGGCGCACCTTCCAGCGCGTACTTGGAGCCCTCGCGAAGCAGGCGCCGCAGTCGGCGATCTGACCTCGCGTGCGGTGCGAGTGGTGTTTGACAGGACGTTGCCGAAGACGGCGATCCCGCCTCCGAACGAAGGGCGCCGGAAATCGATGCATCGGTTGTTCTGACGTCGACCGACGTGGTCATTGGCGCCGAACGAGGAGGAAGTGATGAATGAACTTTGGACCTATTCGGCGGTCGAATTGGCCGCGGGCATTGCCCAGAAGGATTTTTCCTGCGCCGAGGTGGTCGAGGCGCACCTTCGCCGGATCGAGGCGGTGAACCCGCGCGTCAACGCGGTCGTGAGGATTCTCGCTGATGAAGCGCGGCGCGACGCCGTCGAAGCGGACCGCAAAGTCGCCGCCGGAGCGCCGCTCGGGCCGCTGCACGGCGTTCCATTCACGATCAAGGACAACATCGACGTCGCGGGGCATCCGACGACTCACGGCCTGCCTGTCTACGCCGACGCCGTCGCGCCTTCGGACGCTCCCGTCGTCGAACGCATGCGCGCCGCGGGAGCGATCGCCATCGGCCGAACCAATCTCCCCGATTTGGGGGTGTTCCTTTCGACGGAGAGCACACTTTATGGTCTGACGAAGAATCCTTGGAATCCCGAACGCACGGTCGGCGGCTCGAGCGGCGGCGAGGGCGCGGCGCTCGCGACCGGCATGTCGCCGATGGGACTCGGCAACGACTCCAGCGGCTCGTTGCGCAACCCCGCCAACGCCACCGGCGTTGCTACGATCAAGCCGACGCAATGGCGCGTTCCCGATGCGAGTTTTCAACATCAGGGCCAGATGCTCTTCTACCAGTTGTTTGTTTCGCAGGGGCCGATGGCCCGGCGGATCAGGGACGTTCGCGTTGCACTCGGGGTCCTGGAGGGGGCCCATCCACGCGACCCCTGGTCGCTGGATCCGCCTGTCGCGCCACCGCTCGGGACCGCGCCGCTGCGTGTCGCAATGGTCTCTGAGCCTCCGGGCGGCCCGACCGCCCCGGTCATCGCCGAGGTCGTACGGAACGCAGGCGGCGCGCTGCGCGACGCCGGATACGAGGTCGTCGAAATCCTTCCCCCACGCTATGAGGAGACGTTGCACTTAAAGCCGCAAATTGAATCAGATGAAATGCGGTATAAGATGAAAGAATTTGCCGCAAAGGGCAAATACCTCAAAAGTCTATACGCGCCGGTCACGGATTCCTCAGCCGAGGTGGTGTTGAATCGCTACATTGTTCGACACGAGTTGGCGCGGCTGTGGTCGCAGTTCATGGCGGAGTACCCGTTGGTGCTTTCGCCGGTTTGGGCGCAACTCCCGTTCGAGGTCGGGTTCGATCTCGGGACGCCAGAAAGTGCGTACGCCGCGTACGTGATCGCGCGGCCCGTGTTGCCGGCGAACCTGTTCGGCCTGCCTTCGGCCTGCGTCTCCGCTGGCCGGGATCTGGCGACGGGACTGCCGATCGGCGTCCTGCTCACGGGCCGCCGGATGCGCGACGGAGAATGCCTCGATGCCGCCGAGGCAATCGAGGCGCGCCTCGGGCTGAAGACGCCGATCGACCCGGGGTAAGTAGCAACCCAAGGGGCTTGGGGTGGGTTGAACCGCGCCCCGTGGACTTGATCGCCGCCTTCGATGCGACATGCGAGCGCGGAGCCCCTTTCTGTCCAATGATGTAATACCATGCTCATGATGTAGTGGAGACAGTTCGCGCAGAGGAGCGACCCGGAACGATCGCAAAGGGGGCGGATAGAACCCATTCGCTGCGCCCTTGCTGACCGCCCGCTTCTTGCGCCGAGCCGACCTTGGCGAGGGCATCCTTGCAGGTCGCCTTTCCGCCGGTTCCTGCCATACGAGCACCATTGGGGTTACAAAGGTAACAGGTATCTCAAGGAGCGACACCACCTCGGCGGCGACTTTCATAAACGCGTCGTCGCTTCTGCCACGACCCAACCTCCTGCGGAAAAACCAGATTGAAAAGTGCGGAAAAACCGCACCAACCCGAAGACGAAAAAAGCCGCTGTTTTCAACAGCGGCTGCGGTAAAACCAGATTGGACGTCACACGGAAAAAACTTGACGCGCCATGGATAGCTAACTTAGCTAATGCTATGGTCGTATAAACAGGAAACACCCGATGCAACAATTCACCATTCATGCAGCCAAGACCAATCTCTCCAAGCTCATCGAAGCGGCGATGAGCGGAGAGGAAGTCATTATCGCCAAAGGCAGCAAACCAATGGTGCGGCTCGTCCCGATCGCCCAAGGCGCATTCAAAGTTGGGCTCCTCAAGGGCAAACTCGGCGCCGGTCCCGACTTCTTCGAGCCGATGGACGCGGGCGATCTCGACCTTTGGGAAGGCGCCAAATGACGGCGGTTCTTCTCGACACTCATGCGTGGGCCTGGAGCCTTGCCGGAGACGATCGCCTGTCAAAACCTGCGTTCACCGCCATCACCACAGCCGACACCGTATTGGTCAGTCCAATCACATTCTTTGAAATCGCTCAGAAAGTCCGGCTCGGCAAATGGCCCGAAATGGAACCGCACATCGGCCAACTGACCGCATTGTTGGGAGAACAGGGCGGCTCGGTCGCCAACCTCGATCCGGCGATCTGCCTCGCCGCCGGAATGATGACCTGGACCCAACGCGATCCGTTCGACCGACTGCTGGCGGCCACGGCGGCATACTATAATTTGCCCCTGGTATCGGCCGACACCGTCTTCGACGGCATCGTCACGCGACTATGGTAATCTGTTCGCCAATCCAAGAATAGAAAAATAAAAAAAGGAAAAAATCACCTTCTCGCCGACACGCATCGACCGCCGCAAGGGTTCGTCGCAAGCTCCCGCGCGTTCCGCGCGCCCTTGCCCCGACCGACGACGGTCCGCGGATCAGGAGTCATCTCGCAGAGATGAAAGGAACTCCTGAAATGTCGAATATCGAAACTCGCGAAACCGATACGCCCGCCGCAATATCGAGCCACCTGGCCAGCAATGGCAAGCTCGACGACCCCGGATTCGGGTGGTCCGCGGCAGTTTTCGAAGCCGGCAATTATGGCCGGGAAGCCTGGCGCCAGCCGCAAGCCGCCGATGACGAGGAAACGCTTTTCCATGAACCGGGCCGCGTTCTCCCCTCGATCCATGACGGCGTCAGCGCCACTGACTGCCGGAGCCACTGTTTCAAGATCGTCAAGCCCAGGCATGGCGACTACACGCTCGTCGTCAGCCACGGCGGCGGCGGCGAGCGCGTCAACCTCGGCTATTCGCGGCGCATCGTGAACGCATTCAGGCAGATGGATTCCGATTCCCGTTTCCGCCTGATGTGGACGTTCCTCGACGTCTATCACGCAGCAAAAACGGAAGCTGCCGACGCCACCGCGAAAACTTATCGCGAGGCCTTCGTCGAAGACCGTTTGAAGAAGCGCCGCCTGCCTGCGCGTAACGCGACGAAGGTCTGGATCGAGCCTCGCACTGGAGGAGCGGCGTGATGCGATTCGATTGGTATACGGCCGCGATCAGCTCCTCCGGACAAAAAATCGCGATCTTCAATTCTGACGATCCCGAAAATTCGACCCTGACCCTCGACACCGAGCAATCGGAACTTTGCCTGTGCGCGCTCGACCAATTGGCGAACGACGACACTGTCGCCGGAAACGCCTGGTCGCAGGCGCGCCAAGCGCTTCTTCGCGCTTTCTGGCACACCGTTAAGCCCGCATGCCCGGAAATCAGGCGCCAAACCATGTGAGCAGGCGGCGGAGATTCTCTTTCATCGAGCTTCCGCAAGCCGAATTTTTGCAAAAATCTACAAAACCCGGCTTCGAGCCGGGTTTTCGCGTTTTGGACCCCTCACTCGACCCCACAACCCAGTTCAACAAGGAGAACAATTCATGTCCGCCCAGCTCACTCTCGACGAAATGGTTCAATGCCTGACAGACATCGACGATCCCCGCGCTCAGGAATTTCGCACGATCCTGGAATCGGTCGGCACTCTCATGGCCCAAACACTCGCTGAAAAACTCGGCGTCGTCGCGCTTCCGGCGATCTCCGAAGGCCCCGACCTGGCGGGAACCTGCGCGGGTTTCCGTGCGGCCTTCGAGGGCCAAGACTGCCCGGCGGTCCTCGCAGCTTTCGATCCGGACGGCTGGCCGAGCATCCCTTCTTCTGGCGAGGAAAGGACCGCCTGATGCGCGCCGCCCCAAAAGTCTATGATCCAGAAGCCTTCAGCCATCGCGTCAATTACGGCGCGCAGTGCTTCATGCGCGGCACGCATTCGCGCGCGTTCGACACCTGTTTCGAGATGAACGACGGCGACGCCGTCGTCACGGCGCTCGTTCGGCGCGCCCAGAACAATCCGAGACTGCACGCCGCAATCGCTTCGCAATGGAGCGGCGTGTTCCCCGCGGAATGGCTGGAGACAGCCGCCCAACATGCCGCCACTCCGACGCCCGCCCTTCCGGCCCTGGCGCGCGAAATGCGCGCCGAAGGCGCACGGCAATTCGAAGAATTCCTCGCTCAACAACGCGAGCGCCAGACCGCCGAATCCGAAACAGAAAACAGAAAAGAAGGAGAAAGCAAAAAGACCGCTCTCGCATCTCCGTCGCCCGCCGCAAGGGTCTAGCCGGGCGCTTCGCGCCCTTGCGGCGGCCTCCGGGATGCGAGGTTGCTTTGGCTGTTCTGGGAACAGAATGGAGAAAGGAACAGCGAAATGAAAAAGTTTAAAAATACGGGCTTCCGCAAGGACCATTACCAGGAATTGACCGACCGGATCGTCGCAATGCTGGAAACCGGCACAATGCCGTGGCGCAAACCCTGGGACGCCAACAAATGCGTCGCCGCCAATGCTCCGATGAACCCGGTCACGGGACGCGCCTATCGCGGCATCAACGCAGTCACCCTGGCGATGTCGCCGTTCTCCTTCACGACGTCCGATCCGCGTTGGTGCACGCTTCGCCAGGCCAATGAGCGCGGTTGGCTGATCCGCAAGGGAGAAAAAAGCACGGTAATCTTCTTCTATAAACCGCTCGAATTGCGAAATTCGGCAAATGGCGAGGAAACCGGAAAAACCATCCCGCTGCTTCGCACCTATCTGGTCTTCCACGCCTCGCAGATCGAAGGCATTCCCGAATACATCCCGACCGGAACCCCGAAGCCGCTGTTCGAGCGCATCGCCGACGCCGAATTGATCATTAAAGCCAGCGGAATTCGCGTCGAGACAGGCGGCCATCGCGCCTTCTATCGCCCCTCGACCGATCAGATCCAAATGCCGCCCGATGGCGCCTTCCACGCGCCTGAAGCTTGGGCCGCGACCATCCTGCACGAATTTGGCCATGCGACCGGCGCCCCGCACCGGCTCAATCGCGACCTCACCGGCCGCTTCGGCTCCTCGGCCTACGCCCGCGAAGAACTGCGCGCCGAACTTGCGAGCATGTTTGTCGGAGACGCGCTCGGCCTGCCGACCGACGTCCCGAACCACGCGAGCTATGTGAAATCGTGGATCGAGGTTTTGAAAAGCGACAAACGCGAGCTTTTCCGCGCGGCGGCCGACGCCCAGCGCATCGCCGACTTCACCCTGCAATTTCATCCGGAGACCAGTTTGGGCGTCGACGACACCGCCGCAACCGTCGCCGATGAGTCCACGACGGACGACGCTCCCCTCGCCGCCTGATCAATTGCGGGCGCCGATAAACCGGCGCCCGCGCGCAACCGGAGAATGAAAATGACCAAGCTTTATCAAGCCGACGTGCGGCTTTGCGCCACGGTTTACATCAAGGCGCGCAACAAGACCGAAGCGCGAAAGATGGCCCGCGAATTCGCCAATGATGTCTTCGAGTTTTCAGGCGATCACGTGTCCGACCGTCAACTCGACGATCCCGATCTACCCGACATTTCGCTGTCGCCCGTCATGACGGGCCACGGCCTCGCCGGCGCCGTTTCGAGCGCGGAGGATTGAGCGATGACCGAAGCCGAAAAACGCAAGTTCAATGCCCTGCGCCGGACATTGGAAGCCTGCTCCGTCGCGCTCAATTCGGGAAAATATTTCAGTTACGACCCCGGCGACAACCCGCTCCAATTGCCGACCAACAAACTCGGAAACGTCAAATCATACGACCTCGGCGCCCGCGTCGATTATGTCCTGAGCGTAGTTCCGGAAGCAATCGAGAGCTCGCCGGCTGCTCCAGTATTGACGGCGCCGGAGCCGTTACGCGCATTTGTCGATCGTATCGGCAAAATGACGACGCCCGATCTCGAAAACATGAGCAACGACGAGACCTACGAAAAGGCCCGCGACCTCGCCGACCTGATCGCCGAAGCCTTTGAGCTCACGAAAGGCGCAAAGCCCGCGCCAAAACCCTGGTTTGGCTGGGTCGCATCTTATGGCGACGACGGATTGCACCTCCAGTTTTTCAACGCACGGGAGCCATTCGACAAAGCCATCGCCGAGGCCGAGCGCGAGCACGAGGCCGGCGATCTCGACACCTACACCTATGGGGAAGAGCCATGACCAAACAACGCCCGATCTGCCCCAACTGCGGCTCCGCCGACATTTCCAGGGACGCCACCGCCCGCTGGTGCGACGAAACGCAGGACTGGACGCTCTCCGGAACTTTCGACGACATGACATGCGACGATTGCGGCCGAGAGACCAACGGCCCCGACTGGATAGATGCCGGCAGCGCGGATGCTGAGATCTATGTCTTTGAAATCAGAGCTTCCGAAAGCGAACTACCACGCGGCTGGTATGTGCGCAGCGCCGAAGGACTGAACGGACCTTTCGACGAAGAATGGAAAGCCGATCGCGAGCAGGAAACAATCGAGGCCCGCCGCAAGCGCCTGTTCAATTGCTGCGCCGACAACCTGGCGCCCGACTGGTCGCGCTTCGCTTCGCTGACCGTCGGCGGCTGCAAGGTCGATCCTGAAGACCCCGGCCATACGCTCGGACTGGTCTGCGACGCGGAAGCCCAATTCTGGACCGTCTATGCGCGCGACAAAGACGGATGCTCGGAAGCGATCACCGATTGCGGCGCCCGGGCCGAAGCCGACCAAGTCGCACAGGAGCTTTACACACTCTCTGGACTGGAGATCGCGCGATGAGCGACGACAACGAATCGGCGGCAGCAAAAATGCTGCGCGTCTGCCACCTGGCGCTCACAAGCGCTCCGCCCTTCCGCTTCCACGCCGGCGACAACCCGTGCGACTTCAAGTTGGACCGACAAGACCGCGCCTCATCCTATGACCTGGCTGCGCGGATCGAATACGTCCTCAGACGGCGAGGGCCCCGCGCGCGGACGCGCCACTCCCGAAATCCACGACCCAACAGACCGTCCATGTGGCGGTGTACGAGCACAAGCACGGCGACGACATTCGCGCTTTCACCTCTCCGGAAGGCGTCACGAAATGGCGCCGCGAGATCGCCGACGAATGGTTCGAACAAGAGGTTGGCAAGGCAAAGCCCGCCGACCCCCAGGCGATGACCGACGAATATTTCGAGCACGTCGGCGATGCTTGCGGCGAGTATTTCTCCAGCCAGGAAGTCAACGTCGAAGGTTAAGCTCAATGACCCAGAATGAAATGAACAACGACCTCGAAGACATGCGCTCATATTTGAGCGTAACGTCTTGCGCCGTCGAGAGATGTCGACATGAGAGCGTCGAAATGACGTCTCTCTGGGTGTTCGACAAGGATGGCAGACAGATCGCCTCCTTCCAGCGATATGAGACTTCGAGCCAGTACAAGTGGCGAGGCCAAAAGATCCGTGACTGCCTGCCGATCACCGATTTGCCGTTCCGCAACCTGAATGAGGCGGCGGCTTATGTCTGCCGCTGCTGTTGAGGAGGAACCCATGAGATTGATTTACAGATCCAGCGGCAAGCCGGTCGCGATCGGCGATCGCGTCCTCCTGCGCGACGGAGAGGTCGAGGTCACTGGCTTTGAAAAACCCCACAAGCCGAGCGCCGCAGGGCGCGTGATTTTGAGAAACGACCTCGGAACGTCTTCACCCTTTACGTCACCGCGATCGGTACCGAATGGATCGAGCGCGAAGACCCCGGCTGGAAACAGGGAGAAGCCCTATGAGCTATCAGGAATTCACAAGCCGGCCGGATTATCAGACAGGCCAATGGGATAACGGCAGGCCCGTCTTGGGCGCTAGCGTTACCTGGTTCAACGCCAATCCGCCGCCGGCGATCGGCGCCAAGGTGCGCGCCAACTTCAACAAGCTGGGGACCGGCGAAGTCGTCGGCTATTTCGTCGAGGACGGCTTCCTCGGCCTTCTCGTGACGCTCGACAATCCGCCCGACTGGCACATCAAGCAAAACGGGCGCGGCGTAAAGGCTCATCTTTTCGGACCTGAATTCGAGCCAGTCGAAGGAGCAGGGCCATGATCGTCTGCACCATGGTCACCCGGATCACCGGCAAACACATCTACCATGTCTCGACCTGGGACGAAGCCCGCGCTCAATTCTACGCCTGATACGACAGTCCGCGACGCGATTCCGCCGACTGGCTCGTCAACAGCGATTGAGCAGACAGCCACGCCCGCTTTGAAATAACGCCGGCGCCAAGGCGAAATCCAAAAAAAACAATCAAAACAACTGGCAGCCGCCGCCGCGCCGCGCAAGGGTCCAGCCATGCGCTTCGCGCCCTTGCGCGACGCGTCGTCGGCCGCCCGCGTCGGAAAATGAGTTGGGAAAAACTCAGATCGAAGCAGAAACGAGGAAAGGCCGATGAAATATCAGACTTGGTACATGCGCCCCGAATGGTTTCGCGAAGGCATTCGCGGCGAAAAGCCCGACCCGGCCAACCTCGATGCGACCCACATCCGCCTGAAGGACGTCCCGCCGATGCAGCCGTTCGAGATCGTCTACACGATGATGCAGGGAGAGAACTGGTCGCCCAACGGAGAGGCCCGTCCTCTCATCGAGAAAAAGGGACTGAGCCACACGTCGATGTCGGTCGGCGACGTGATCGTCGATGAGACCGGACAGGCGCACATCGTCGCCAAATCCGGCTTCGAGCCGCTCTGATCGCGTTTCGAACCCATTGTGGCGAAGGCCCTTGAACAGCCTTCCCCCGAGAAACCCAATGCACTTCGAGACGCGCCCGCCTGCCGCAACAATGAAACGCAGGCTCGGGTCGCCGCCTTAATGCACCCCGACATCCCCAGACGCTGAAGGATCGCATCGATGCAGTACATCGTCAGAACCGACACGCCTTTCGTCGGCAATATCCAGAGCTACCTTCTCGAAAACGGAACCGTCGCCTACACGGACGGCCTCACGCCCCACCAATATGAGGCGGAACGCGGGTTTCCCATTCGCGCCGTCGACGACGACGAACTCGACGCGATGATGAACGCCTACGTCAATTCTCTCATCACGGGCCCCGTCGAAGAGACCGAAGCCGATTTCGATTATGCGCTCAACGTCCTGCCGCCTTCCAGATGGCGCGTCGTCAGGGGCGTCGAAATGTTCCACATCGTTGAGCGGGTCACTCACAACCTTGTCAGCTGGCACTGCAAGGCAGGCGATCGCTTCTTCACCTTCAACGATCGCGCCGACGCCGACATGGAACGCCTCGCCGCCAAAGTCGCCGCGCTGCTCGCGTCCTGAAGCAAACATCTCCGAAACTGAGAAAGCCAAAGCTATGACCACGAAAGCCACGACGCGCGACCTGGGCTTCGCCATCCGCGATTTCCTCGATGACCGGGAGTTTTATCATTTCGAGGAAAACGCAGACGGCGATCCGATCGAAAGCGAGGAAACCCTTGAGATCGCCGACGTCGATGTCAGCGATCCTGACAATCTGAAAATCCGGCTCGCCAACGGCCAGACCTTTGTCGTCCGCATCATCGCCGGAGAATGAAAATGAGCATCCAGCGCCATCCCGAAACCGGAAAGATTATCGCCAGGAAATTCACGCTCGAACAGATCGAAGTGGCTGACGATCAGCAAGCAGGATTTTGCATCGCCTGCGGAGCGTGGCGCGATTGCTGCGAACCCGACGCCCGTAAATACACTTGCGATGAATGTGGACTGCCGCATGTTTACGGAGCACAAGAACTCGTAATCATGGGCCGTGTTGTCGGCGAATTCTGACGACCGACGCCATCGATATTTCACCGATCACAATTTGCGCCCTCAATAACGAGGCTGGCCATGCGTCCGGTTTATCGACGGAGCGCCGCTCAAGCATCCGGTCAATGGCGAATCCTGAAGGAACGATAGATCAAAAGCCGATCCACGGAAGCAACGAAAAACAGAGAAAATTTCTGGCAGCCGCCGCCACGGCGCGCAAGGGTCTAGCCGGGCGCTTCGCGCCCTTGCGCGCCGCGACGGCGGCTTCCCGTTTCGGAAGATGAGTTGGGAAAAACTCAAACCGGAGCAAAAAAAAATGGGCTGGATCTTCGACTACGAAAAACTCACGAAAGAATCTCCCGCGCAACGCATCGCCAGGGAGCTCACCTTCGAAACCGAAACCCACAAATCGACGCCTCTGGCCACCGCCACGGTCGGAAATGTCGTTTATGCGGCGGTTCGACGCGAAATCAAGAATTCGAACAAGACGTTCGTCTTCTGCGCCGTCGTCCTGTTCAAGAATTCCGAAAAGGACGGTTTCGGAACGAAATTCATGGATGAATCCGCCGGTCCCTGCGCGATCGACTGTCCCGAGCGCATCATCAAGCTGCTTTCGCCGGTCGACGAAATTCCCAATTCCAGCTACGCGGCCGACTGGCGCGCGCGCGTGGAGGCGGCCCGCAAAACGCGCAACGACCTTCGCTCGATGAGCCCGGGCGACATTGTACGCATCAGCCATCCCGTGAATTTCGCGGGCGGCCCTTCGAACGTCGATGCTTTTCGCTTCATCGAGCGCGTGCGCCGGACGCTGATCTTCGCGCCCCTCGCCCAGCCCAATTTCCGCTGCCGCCTCACGCGATACGCGCTCGACGGCGCTACGGTCGAAAAGGCTCAGGCCGCCATTGCGGTCGACGCCCCGCCCGTCGCCAGCGAACCGGCGAGGATCGGCGCATGAGCGACGACTTCACCTGGTTCACCACGAGCATCAGCGGCCACGCGCCGGCGATCCAAATTCGCCCGTGGAAGTCCAGAAATCCCGATGAAGTCAGACTTCTCGACGCACACCACACCCGCCTTTTCGACGCGGCCCTGAGCGAGATCGCCAGAGACGCCGCGCCCAACGAATACGCACAGGCGAAAAGAGCCGTTCTTCGCGCCTTCTAAAGGCTTGGCGCGCCTCCAGCGGCCTAAGCGCCGCCCTCCCGTCAACACCCCCTTCCACCTCGATCCCCGGGCCGCCCCACAGCGCGCGCCAGGCGATTCCGTTCGCTTAAAGGACGATAAAAATGAGCAAATCCCGCGACCAATTCTCACTTCCGTTCCTCGACACCACGAGCTTTTCAACCTCCTTCGGACTTTTCGGCGATTTCGGCGGCTCGGAGCCGTCCTTGCCCGATGCCGGCCACGACGACGAGGCAGAGGCGCCCTCGGAGCCGCTCATTCCGGCAATCGACTTTCGCCTCGCTGGCGACCGCAAGCTGGCCCAGGCCTGGAAAGCGCGCGCGGCCGACAATATCGCCGCCATTCGACTGATGCGCCAGATCGAAGACGAGGCCCGCAACGCAACGCATGAGGAACAGGAACGCCTGGCCCTGTTCACGTCGTTCGGCGCAAGCGATCTCGCCAACAACCTTTTCCGCCGCTCGCCCGACGACGCTTTCCCCAAAGGATGGGAAACCCTCGGCCAGGACCTCGAACAGCTTGCTTCGCCGGCCGAACTCGCCAGCCTCGCCCGCGTCACGCAATACGCCCATTTCACGCCGGAATTCGTCATCCGCGCCATCTGGCGCGCCCTGCGCCACATGGGCTTTTCCGGAGGCCGCATCCTCGAACCCGGCTGCGGAACCGGCCTGTTCTTCTCGTTGATGCCGCAAGCGCTCGCCGACAAGACCGCGTTGACCGGCATCGAAATGGATCCGATCACCGCGCGAATCGCCAAGCTCCTCTTTCCGAACGCCCGCATCCGCGCCGAGGATTTCACCAAGGCTCGCCTGCCCGACGCCTACGATCTCGTCGTCGGCAATCCACCCTTCAGCAGCCGAACCGTGCGCGGAAATGACGCCGTCGGCGCGCTCAATCTTTCCCTCCACGACTATTTCATCGCGCGCTCAATCGACCGCCTTCGGCCCGGCGGTCTCGCCGCTTTCGTCACCAGCCGCTGGACCATGGACAAGACCGACGCCACGGCCCGCGCGTTCATCGCCTCCATGGCCGACCTTCTTTGCGCCGTGCGCTTGCCGGAAGGCGCCATGCGCGCCTGCGCCGGCACGGACGTCGTGGTCGACGTGCTGGTCTTCCAGAAACGAAAGGCCGACCAGATCGCCAGGCGCGTCAACTGGATCGACCTCGACGCGATCATTCCCGCCCATGACGGCGAAGACGAGCTCCCGATCAACCGCTATTTCGTCGAGCGCCCTGGCATGGCGCTCGGCTCGCATGCGCGCACCACCAGCGCCTACGGTCCGACCTACACCTGCCTGCCCACCCACGCCGACGAACACGCTCTGTCCGATCGCCTGGTCGAAGCGCTCTATTCCGTCCCGACCGAAATTTACACGCCGCAGGCTCCCGTCGAACAAGAGCAGGACGCCTTGTTCGACGAGACGATTCAAGTCGGCACAGCGGCTGAGGGCGCGACGATCAAGGAAGGCAGCTTCCTGATCGTCAAGAAGCAATTGGCGCAGATCATCAATGGCGCTCCGACTGCGGTGAACATCCGCAGCGGCAAAGGTTCGGAAGGCATTCCCGCCAAACACGCCCGCATCATCCGCGGGCTCGTCCAGATCCGCGACGCGGTGCGCGACGTTCTCCGCGCGCAGGAAGCCGACCTTCCATGGGGCGGCGCCCAGGTCCGACTGCGCTCCGCTTACGCGCATTTCAAACGCGATTTCGGCCCCATCAACCTGACCACGATCGGGGAGACCACGACCGCCGAAGGCGAGGTTCGCGAAACCGTCCGGCGGCCGAATCTTCAGCCTTTCCTCGACGATCCCGACGTCTGGCTTGTCGCTTCCATCGAAGAATACGATGTTGAAACCGGGAATGCCCGGCCTGGCCCGATCTTTTCCGAACGTGTGCTTCATCCGCCGGCGACGCCGGAAATCGCCACCGCCGCCGACGCGCTCGCCGTCGTTTTGCACGAAACCGGCATGGTCGACATTGATCGGATCGCCGAGCTTCTCGGCGTGACCCGCGACGTGGCCATCGCCGACCTCGGCGACCGCATTTACCTCGATCCGATCGCCGCGAAAATCGGAATCGAAATCTGGCATTCCGCCGACGCCTACCTGTCCGGCGCGGTCCGCAAACGCCTCGCGACGGCGAATGAGGCCGCAGCCGATGATCCGCGCTTCCAGCGCAATGTCGAAGCGCTCACGGAAGCCCTTCCCGAAGACTTAAAACCTTCGGAAATCACCGCGCGCCTTGGCGCGCCTTGGCTGCCGGCCGACGTCATCGCGAAATTCTGCGAAGAAATCCTCGGGGTGACAACCCCGGTCTATCATACCGCTGAGATCGCGAGCTGGACCGTCAATGTCAGCGCCTTCCAGCAAAACCCGGCGTCCACCTCGGATTGGGGCACTCTTCGCCGCCATGCCGGCGAACTTGTCTCCGACGCGCTCAATTCGACGCTGCCTCAGATCTACGACGAGATCGAAGAAGACGGCGTCAAAAAGCGCGTCCTCAACGCCGCCGATACCGAAGCGGCCAAAGACAAGCTCGCCAAGATCAAGCAGGCGTTCGAGAACTGGATTTGGACCGACTCGGACAGGGCCGAGCGCCTGGCGAAGCTCTATAACGAGCGTTTCAACAATCTGGTCCCGCGCCGCTTCGACGGATCGCACCTGACGATCCCCGGCGCGTCGAGCGTCATCAAGTTCTACCAGCATCAGAAACGCGCCATCTGGCGCATCCTTTCGGCCGGATCGACCTATATCGCTCATGCCGTGGGCGCCGGCAAAACCTTCACCCTCGCCGCCGCCGTGATGGAGCAGAAAAGGCTGGGCCTCATCACCAAGCCGATGATGACCGTGCCCGGACATTGCCTCGCCCAGGCCGCGCGCGAATTCCTGCAGCTCTATCCGACCGCCCGAATCCTGGTCGCCGACGAAACCAATTTCGTGAAGGAAAAGCGGCAGCGCTTCCTTGCCCGCGCCGCGACCGCCAACTGGGACTGCATCATCATCACCCATTCGGCGTTCAAGTTCATTCCGGCGCCGGCCATATTCGAACGTGCGCTGATTTCCGAGCAGATCGCGTCCTACGTCGATCTCCTAAGCCGCATCAACACGGAAGACCGCGTTTCGATCAAGCGCATCGAGCGAATGAAGGAAGGGATGGAAGCCAAGCTCGAAGCATTAAAGAGCCGCAAGGACGACATGCTGACGATCGCCGAAATCGGTGTCGACCAGATCCTCGTCGATGAAATGCAGGAGTTCCGAAAGCTCACGTTCACCACCAACCAGAGCACCTTGAAAGGCGTCGATCCGGACGGTTCGCAACGGGCGTGGGACCTCTATGTCAAGACCCGCTTCCTCGCCACCAACCGGCGCTCGGAACGCGCACTGATCGCCGCCTCCGGCACGCCGATCACCAACACGCTCGGCGAAATGTTCACGATCCAGCGGTTCTTCCAGCCGGAAATGCTCGAAGAACGCGGCATTCAGGAATTCGACGCCTGGGCGGCCGCATTCGGCGAAACGACCACGGACCTCGAATTGCAGCCCTCGGGACTTTACAAGCCGGTCACCCGGTTCGCGCAGTTCGTCAACATTCCCGAATTGATCTCGATGTACCGGGATTTCGCCGACGTCGTCCTGAAATCCGACCTTCGCCAAAACCTGAAACTGCCCAACATCGCCGGCGGCCAGCGCCAGATCGTCGCCGCTCCCGCGACCGCGTCGTTCAAAGCCTATCAGAAGATTCTTGCCCAGCGCATCCAGGCGATCGAACAACGCCAGCGCCGCCCCCAAAAAGGCGACGACATTCTGCTGTCGGTCATCACCGACGGCCGCCACGCGGCGATCGACCTTCGTTTTACCGACGACAACGCGGCGAACGAGCCGGAAAACAAGCTCAACACGATGATCCGCAAGGTTTTCGAGATCTGGCGCGACACGTCCGACCGCCGCTATCGCCGGCCGGACGGCGCGCCCGATCCGGCGCCCGGCGCAACCCAGATGATCTTCTCCGATCTTGGCACGCCGTCCGTCGCCGAATCGCGCGGCTTTTCGGCCTATCTCTGGATCAGGGAGTCCCTGATCGCTCTCGGCGTACCCGCTTCCGAAATCGCCTTCATGCAGGATTTTAAGCGCTCCGCCGCCAAGCAACGCCTGTTCAACGACATGAACGGCGGCAGGAAGCGCATCCTGATCGGCTCCTCCGAAACCATGGGCACGGGCGTCAATGCTCAGCGCCGTCTCATCGCGCTACACCACCTCGACGTGCCCTGGCTCCCGTCGCAAGTCGAGCAACGCGAAGGCCGGATCGAGCGTCAAGGCAATCAGAACGACGAAATCCAGCTCTATGCTTACGCGACCAAGGGCAGCGTCGACGCCACCGGCTGGCAGATCCTCGAGCGCAAAGCCCGCTTCATCGAGATGGCCATGTCCGGCGACCGTTCGATCCGCCGCGTCGAAGACGTCGGCGCGCAGGCCAACCAGTTCGGTCTCGCCAAGGCCATCGCCTCGGGCGACGAACGCCTCATCCAGAAAGCCGGCCTTGAAGCC
>NZ_CAIUXT010000137.1 GCF_903903185.1 uncultured Rhodoblastus sp. | reverse complement strand
TGTAGCCGGAAAGCCTGGTGTCCTTGCCGATCACCACGCGATGGCGATAGTCGCCGTTCTGGAAAACCAGCCCTGCCGCCTGTCCGACCTTCAACGCCAGTTCCGGCGTGATCACTGTGTTGGCGAGGCCACGAATGCCATCGGTGCCAAAATATTTGCGGCTCATCGGGTCGATATCTCCGGCGACATAAGGGAAAGAATCGCTTGGCCCCCGCACGACGATAGAGGATTTACCGCAGGCTCGGGTTAACGAAACATTAACAGGGTCAGCAACAACCGTTAAAAACGGCGAAAAGGCGGCCTTGGGAGGCCGCCTTCAACTTTTCCCGCAAAATTTCGGGTTTCAAGCCTGCGGCGCGGGCGCCAGACCCGGGTCGCTGTCCGGCTTGGTCCAGCTAGGCTTGCCCGCGGCGGGAACCGGAGAGCGGCGCGGACTGGAGGGCGTGTCCTCGTCGGTTACGCGCACCGGTTCGATGCCGTTGAGCAATCCGCGAATCTCGTCGCCGGTCAGGGTCTCGTATTCGAGCAGGCCCTTGGCGAGCGTCTCCAGTTGGTCGCGCTTTTCGGTGATGATGCGCCGCGCCTCCGATTGGCCCAGTTCGACCAGCCGCCGCACTTCGCTGTCGATCTTCTGCGAAGTGTTTTCGGAAATATTCTGCTGACGGCCCATCGAATAGCCGAGGAACACTTCCTCCTGGTTCTCGCCATACATGACCGTGCCGAGTTCCTCCGAAAAGCCCCAGCGCGTGACCATGGCGCGGGCGAGCTTGGTCGCCTGCTCGATGTCGCTCTGCGCGCCGGACGTGACCTTGTCCTTGCCGAAGATGATCTCTTCGGACACGCGTCCGCCCATCAGGATTGCGAGGCGCGAGGTCATCTGCTCGTAGCTCATCGACAATTTGTCGCGTTCGGGCAATTGCATCACCATGCCCAGCGCGCGTCCGCGCGGAATGATCGTCGCCTTGTGGACCGGATCGGTGGCGTCGACATTGAGCGCAACCAGGGCGTGGCCGCCCTCGTGATAAGCGGTCAACAGCTTTTCCTGCTCGGTCATGACCATGGTGCGGCGCTCGGCGCCCATCATGATCTTGTCCTTGGAATCCTCGAATTCGTCCTTGGTGACGACGCGCTTGCCGCGCCGCGCCGCCATCAGCGCCGCCTCGTTGACCAGATTCATCAGATCGGCGCCCGAAAAACCCGGCGTGCCGCGTGCGACGACCTTGAGATCGACGTCGGGCGACAGCGGAACTTTTCGCGCATGAACCTTCAGAATCTTCTCGCGGCCGATGACGTCGGGATTGGGAACCACGATCTGGCGGTCGAACCGGCCCGGACGCAGCAGAGCGGGGTCGAGCACGTCGGGCCGATTGGTCGCGGCGATCAGGATGATGCCCTCATTGGCTTCGAACCCGTCCATTTCGACCAGCAACTGGTTCAAGGTCTGCTCGCGCTCGTCATTGCCGCCGCCAAGACCCGCGCCACGATGACGGCCGACCGCGTCGATTTCGTCGATGAAGATGATGCAGGGCGCGTTTTTCTTGGCCTGTTCGAACATGTCGCGGACGCGGCTGGCGCCGACGCCGACGAACATTTCGACGAAATCCGAACCCGAGATGGTGAAGAACGGCACATTGGCCTCCCCCGCGATCGCGCGGGCGAGCAGGGTCTTGCCGGTGCCGGGCGGGCCGACCAGCAGCACGCCGCGCGGAATCCGTCCGCCCAGGCGCTGGAACTTCTGCGGATCGCGCAGGAACTCGACGATTTCCTGAAGGTCTTCCTTGGCTTCGTCGACGCCCGCGACATCCTCGAAGGTGACGCGGCCATGCGCCTCGGTCAGCAATTTGGCCTTGCTCTTGCCAAAGCCCATCGCCTTGCCGCCCGCGCCCTGCATCTGCCGGGACAGGAAAATCCACATGCCGACAAAGGCGATCAGCGGCAGGCCGTTGACCAAGAGCGTCACCAGCCAGCTATTGCCATCCGACGGCGGCTTGGCAGTGATCTGCACGTTTTTCTTGTAGAGCGAGCCGACGAGGCTCGGGTCGTTCGGCGCATAGGTCGAAAAAGCCTTGCCGTCGCTGTAATGGCCGGTGATTTCGGAGCCGGCGATGGTGACGTCCTTGATATGGCCCTGATCCGACTCGGACAGCAACTGGCTGAAGTTGATTTCCTGAGACGGGACGCGTTCGCTCGGTTTCTGGAACAGCACCACCAGCGCCACAACCAGAAGAACGATAATCACCCAGAGAGCGAAATTGCGGAAATTGGGGTTCATCTCTTGTCCTGCAAACCTTTCCGGTCGATGGCTGCGCGCCGGTCGCGTGGTCTTGCGACCAATGTAGGCGTCCAACCAAGACTTGCCAAGTGAAGCCGGCGTAATGATTCAGCGCCGGTCCTCGATTCCGCGGCGGCGCGGGCTTTCCGGGCGCAAAATCAGCACTTTTCCGGCGTTCAGCATCACCGCGCAGCCGCCGAGCGTGGCGCGCAACCTTGAGCCTTGTCGCAAGGCTTCGTGGACTTGCCGCGCCAGGAATTCCAGCCGGTCGAGCCGCCGAGGCTTCGAGCCGGCGGCGCGCGCCACGGCCAGCGACAGGCAACGTTCGACGACCGCGCGCGGCGCCTTGGCGATTTCGCCAAGATCATAGGCGCCCGGCTCACACAATTGCGCCCGGCGCAGCAGATTTTCCGCCGCCCATTCAACGACTTCATCGGCTTTTTCGGCGCGTTCGGCAAGCTTGGCCGCCTTTTGCCGGCAAAACCCCGCCTCCTGCAGGCCCGCCGCGAGCCGACGCAATCGGGCGCGGGCGAAGGCCGGATCGGCGTTGGACGGATCGTCGAAAAACGCCTGTCCGCGCGCATGGCAGAAATCGACCAGCGCCTGTTTGGGCAAGTCGAGCAATGGCCGGATCAACAGACCGCCGGCGAAACGCTGTGCGCGCGCCATGCCGGCCAGCCCGGCGACGCCGCTGCCGCGCGCCAGCCGGAACAGGATGGTTTCCCATTGATCGTCGGCATGATGGCCGGTCGCCACCGCCGCCGCGCCAATTTTTTCGGCATAAGCGAACAACAGCGCGTAACGCGCCTCCCGCGCGCGCTCTAGAATGGCGCTCGCCGGCTTTGGCCCGGTCCACGGCAGGATTTCATGCGGCAGGGCGAGGGCCCGCGCCCATTCGCCAACCCGATGCGCCTCGGCGGCGGATTCTTCGCGCAAGCCGTGATCGACGGTGGCGACGTGGAGCGGCGGGGCGGCGCCCTGATCGCGCCAGAGCGCCGCCAGATGCATCAATCCAAGCGAATCCGGACCGCCGGATACCGCGAGCACCACGCCAGACAGGTTTTCAAAGCCTGAAAACAGCGCCGACGGTTCGAGCGATCTTGCGGCAGGCGTCAGCAAGACGCTTTCTTGGCTTCGCGCGCCGCCGCTGTTTTTTCCGCCGCCGGGGCGTTGGGATATTTGCGCGGCACTTCGGAGAAAAAGGCGCAGGCCTGCTCCTTGGCGCCGAGCGCATTGAGCGAGACGCCGAGCTTGACCATGGCGTCGGGCGCGACCGGGCTTCTCGAATAATCGGTGGCGATCTTGAGAAACTGCTCCGCCGCCTCGCGATGCCGGCTCTGATAATAGTAGCTTTCGCCCAGATGATAGATCGCCTGCGCGATCAGCCGGCTATGCGGGTTTTTGTGCACGAAGGCCGAAAAACCCTGCTGCGCGGCATCGTAGCGCTGGGATTTGAGCAAGTCCGCTGCGGCGTCATATTCGACCTTGACCGCATCGACGGGCGCGGCGGCGACGGGAGCGCCGGTTTCCACCGACCCGACCGAGGCGCTGGCCGCAGGCGCGGCGGCGGGCGAGGCGGCGGGCGAGGCGGAATCGCGCAGGCCCGGCGGCGTCAGGTCGAGCGGGGCGCCCGGATCGCGGCGGAAATCCGGCGCCTTGGCGACGCCGCGGCTCCCCGAGGCCGGGGACCCGAGCGGCAATGGCGCGCCCGGCGCGGCAGGCTGGCTGGAGGGATCGAAGGCGTCATGGCGGCGCCCATCGGCGCCGGGCGTCGCCGGGGCGGCCGCCTGCGCCGGAGGCGCGACGCCCGCCCCGTCGCCTTCGGACAATTCGCCGCGCTTCTGCGGCGCGGCGGCCGGGCGGGCGACGCGGCCGGCGGCGTCCTGAAAACGCGCCTCCACGTCGAGCTGGAGCTTGCGCATCTGCTCATCCATCCGCCTGAGCTGGAATTGCAATTGCTCGACCTGGCCGTTGAGCCCGCGCACCTGGTTCTCCAGCCGGTCGATGCGCAGGATCGAGGAAGTGTCGCCCCCGGGGGCGCCATAGCCCGCTTCGCCGACATCGGCGGGCGGGCGATTGAAATTCTGCGCCCCGGCGGGGGAGCCGATCGCGACCAGCGCCGAGCAAGCCGCCGCGACGAAAAACCGCTTGGGAAAATCCGCCGATAAAACCCTGCCCGGCTTCCGGTCAACCATGATCTATCCAGCCTTCTGCAACGAATCGCTCTGTTCAAAACCATATTTGGCGCGGCGATAAGGTCAAATCGTGGCGTCGGCCGCCGTTGAAGCGGTCAAGACTGTAAAAAACTCAGCTCTGGCCGCCCTTGAGCACGGTGACGGCGCGGCGGTTCTGCGACCAGCAGGAAATATCGTCGCAGACGGCCACCGGGCGCTCCTTGCCATAGCTGATGGTCTTGATCCGCGCGGCGGCGACGCCGCGCGCGATGAGATAATTCTTGGTGGATTCGGCGCGCCGCGCCCCGAGGGCGAAATTATATTCGCGGGTGCCGCGCTCGTCGGCGTGGCCTTCGACGGTGAAGGCATAGGAGCCCTATTGGTTGAGCCAGCTCGCCTGCTTGTCGAGCGTCGCCTGCGCCGTGGCGTTCAACTCGGTGGAATCGCTGTCGAAGAACACGCGGTCGCCGATATTGACAACAAAATCCTGCGGCGAACCCGGCGACGCCGCGCCCGTCTGCGCGACCCCGACGCCGCCGCCGCCGGCGCCGCGTCCATCGAGGCCGTTGATGTCGGCGGGATTCTTGGCGCAGGCGCCCAAAGCCAGCGCCGCCGCCAGGGCGGCGGCGAATTTCAGTCCGTGAAGGCTGTTTCCAGACCATCTTGGGGACTGAACCTTATCGAGCATTGGCATCCAGGGCGCTCCTTGTGACTGACGACCGGGGTTTGCCTCAGTCCTAGCCTGCGATCGTTAAGCGAAGGTTCTCGTAACCTTGATCAAAGGTTATTTACCCCCGCCGCATCGCCGCATCGGGTCTGATGGTTAACAAAGCCTTGATGGCCAGATTACGGCGGGTTTTTATCCGAGCAGCGGACTCCACGACGGATCGGAGCCGAAGGACGGCGTCGGCACGGGAAATTCGCCGCGCCCGAAAATGTCGATCATGTGCAATTTGGGGCCGCCGCCGCCATTGCGGAAGAACATCACGAACAGGCCATTGGGCGCCCAGGTCGGGCCCTCGTTGTGAAAGCCCTCGGTCAGGATGCGCTCGCCGGTTCCGTCGGGCTTCATCACGCCAATGGCGAAATTGCCCCCGGCCTGTTTGGTGAAGGCGATATAATCGCCCCTCGGCGACCAGACCGGCGTCGAATAGCGCCCCTCGGTGAAGGAAATGCGCGTCGCCCCGCAGCCACTGGCCCCCATGATGTAGATTTGCTGCGCGCCGCCGCGATCGGATTCGAACACGATGCGGGCGCCGTCCGGCGAATAGGAGGGCGAGGTGTCGATGGCCGAGGTATCGGTCAGCCGCGTGGTGGTGCGCGAGCGCAAGTCCATCGAATAGAGATTGGCCGCGCCATTCTGCTCCAGCGACATCACCACGCGCTGGCCGTCCGGCGAGAAGCGCGGCGAAAAGGTCATGCCGGGGAAATTGCCGACGACTTCGCGCTGGCCGGTGTCGATATTGAGCAGGAACACCTTCGGGTCCTCGGAGCCGAACGACATGTAGGTCAGCTCCTGCGAATTGGGCGAGAAGCGCGGCGTCACCACCAGATCGTCGCCCCGGGTCAGATAGCGCGTATTGGCGCCGTCC